>NZ_CAURKP010000219.1:0-7593 GCF_963525155.1 uncultured Rhodococcus sp. | reverse complement strand
CACCAATCCCAGGACGACACGAGCAGCCTGCTCGTATCCGAGTCCCTCGGGTGGGTGGACATTGGAAATGCAGTTTCGATCCGCGTCGGTACGACCGACGCGCGGAAGGTGAGTCAGATAGATCCCGACACTGTCCGCAACGGAGAGCCCTGGACGTTCGCCGCTCAGGACGATCGCCGTCTGCACTCCCATCGCGGCAGCGATGTGATCACCCAGTGCCACACGGGCATTCGTGGCGATCACGGGCGGCGCGATCGAGTACCGCTCCCCCAACACCGTGACCAACGCGGACAGCAATTGCTCACCGTGGTCCATCAGTGCGCGCGGCGAGAGTCCGTCGGCGAGGATGAACCCGATTTCCTTGTCGGAACTCGAGATCGCACCCAGGTCAGCCGGTTGGCGCCCCAGGTCAGGTCTCCGGAGATACTCACTGCGGGTGGAGACGCTGCTCGCGACCACCACCGGCGCCCCGATGCCCACCCCTTCGACCCGAATGGCAAGCGTCTCGGAGTCGAGTGGCTCGTGGACCGCGTCGCGGGCTGCAGCGTGCGCTGCCTTGAATTCGAGAACCCGCTTGGTGGGCAACGAATCACCGGCGCGGCCCAACCCGATACGCGATTGTGTGGTCTTGCGCAGTGGACCCCAGAAATCGAGGATCGGTGCCTGATCTTCGGTCATGAGTTCACCGTCAAAGCCCGCAGCGGCGACATTTCGGCATCGATCGGAAGAACCCGACCGTTTGCGTCGGTCATCCCCAAGTTGTGGAGCCAGGTCTCGAACTCCGGGGCGGGCTGCAAACCGAGAACCTTACGCACGTACAGCGCGTCGTGGAACGCCAGACTTTGATAGCCGAGCATCACATCGTCGGCGCCGGGCACCGCGATCACGAACGCCGCGCCGGCGACGCCCAGCAAGGTGAGCAGGTTGTCCATATCGTCTTGATCGGCTTCGGCGTGGTTGGTGTAGCAGACGTCCACTCCCATCGGCAGCCCGAGGAGTTTTCCGCAGAAGTGATCCTCCAAGCCCGCGCGAATGATCTGCTTGCCGTCGTAGAGATACTCGGGACCGATGAAGCCGACCACGGTGTTGACCAGCAGCGGTTCGAGATCACGTGCCACTGCGTATGCCCTGGTCTCGAGCGTCTGCTGATCGACCGGCGCCCCGCCGGTGCCGTAGTGGGCACCTGAGCTGAGGGCGGACCCCTGCCCCGTCTCCAGGTACATGACGTTGTTGCCGACCGTTCCGCGGTTCAAGGAGCGCCCGGCCTCGTTGCCCTCACGCAGGAGCGGAATGTTCACTCCGAAACCGGAATTGGCGCCTTCGGTACCGGCAATCGATTGGAAGACAAGATCGACCGGCACCCCCGATTCGATCAGTCCGATCGTGGTGGTCACGTGCGAGAGCACGCACGACTGAGTCGGGATCTCGAATCGCTGACGGATGTCGTCGAGCAGGTGGAGCAGATCCGAGGTGGCCTGGGGTGAATCCGTCGCGGGGTTGATACCGATGACGGCGTCGCCACATCCCATCAGGAGACCGTCCAATGTGGCCGCCGCGATGCCGCGTGGATCGTCTGTCGGGTGGTTTGGTTGGAGTCGGGTGCTCAGCCGGCCGGGCAGTCCGATGGTAGTGCGGAACCCCGCGGTGACCGTGATGGCCTTGGCGACAGCGATCAGGTCCTGATTGCGCATGATCTTGCTGACCGCGGCAACCATCTCGGGGGTCAGACCGGGACTCACGGCGGACAAGCGTGCTGAAGCTTCCGGCGCCGACGCAGTCTCGAGCAGCCAGTCCCGCAATCCGCCAACAGTCAGGTGGGCCACCGGCGCAAATGCGAGGCGATCGTGGCTGTCGATGATGAGCCGGGTCACCTCGTCGTCCTCGTACGGAACCACCAGATCTTCGAGGAACACCGTCAATGGAAGATCAGCCAGAACCCATTGGGCAGCAGCACGTTCGGCGTCGGAGCTTGCCGCGCAACCGGCTAGTTCGTCACCCGACCGCAGTGGTGTCGCTTTTGCCATCAGATCGACGAGGCCGTCGAACGAGTAGTTGGTTCCGGATACCTGCTGGTGATACTTGGCCATCCCGCGATTCATCCCAATTCTTCTTCCGCCTGTGCAAGTACAGCAAACTCCTCGTCCGGCGAGTTGGCAACAAGGTGGTGACGACTGTAGAGACCGAAGTACGCCATGAGAACACCGAAGGCGACCAACGTCAGCAATGCCGCAACGGGATCGACCAGGAAGGTGGCCACCACCGACACTGCCGCGATCACGAGTGCAAACGAGGTGGTGGCGATACCGCCGGGCGTGCGGTACGGGCGCGGCATGTTCGGCTCACGCTTACGAAGAACGATGTGACTCACCATCATCAGGACGTAGCTTACTGCCGCGCCGAACACCGCCATGTTGAGCAACATTGCACCTTCACCGGTGAGTGAGAGCGCGAAGCCGATGATTCCGGGTACGACGAGAGCGAGAGTGGGGGCTTTGCGCTTGTTGGTCACCGACAGGTTCTTCGGCAGGTAGCCGGCACGGGAGAGCGCAAACGTCTGGCGTGAGTAGGCGTACATGATCGAGAAGAAGCTCGCGACCAGACCGGCGAGGCCGATGTAGTTGACGGCCTTTGCCGCTCCGCTGTCCCCGAGAGCCTCGACGAGCGGATTTCCGGAGGTGGACAGGGCGTCTGCGCCGAGCGCACCGGTGGCGAGGAAGAGAACCGTCGCGCCTGTGACGATCAGGATCAACATGCTGATGATGATGCCGCGGGGGACGTTCTTCTCCGGCTCACGTGCTTCCTCGGCGGCCAGCGGTACACCTTCGACGGCAAGGAAGAACCAGATCGCGAAGGGCACGGCGGCCCAGATTCCGAGCAGACCGAATGGCAGGAACGACGAGGATCCGACTGCGCTGGTGTCGACGGCGATATCGGTGAGGTTGGACGAATCGAAAAGGCCGACAGCCGAAACCGCGAACACCACCAGGCCGACGAGTGCAATGGCGGTGATGATGAACATCGCCTTGAGTGCCTCACCGGCGCCGGTGAGGTGAATGCCGATGAAGATCGCGTACACCGCGAGGTACACCCACCACCCGTCGGTGATCCCGAACAGGTTCAGGGACTCGACGTACGCACCGATGAAGGTCGCGATCGCTGCGGGTGCTATCGAGTACTCGATGAGAATTGCTGTGCCGGTGGCAAATCCGCCCCATGGCCCCATGGCCCGTCTGGCAAACGTGTATCCACCACCAGCGGCAGGAAGTGCCGACGACATCTCGGCCATACCGAGCACCATCGCCAGGTACATCCCCGCGATGACAACCGCCGCGATGAGAAGGCCACCGAAACCACCTTCGGCCAGACCGTTGTTCCAGCCGGCATAGTCACCGGAAATCACATAGCTGACACCCAACCCCGCAAGCAGCACCCACCCTGCTGTTCCCTTTCGGAGTGTTCGTTTCTCCAGATACGAATTGTCTTCCGCATGGAAGTCTGCGCCGTCGTGGTGTGCACCCGCGGCACCGGCGTTTTTGCCGGTTGCGTGGTCGGAAAGAGACATGTCCATCCTCTGAATCGGTCAAGAATGAGACGACGCACGGTGGATGCGTCGCGTGAAATGAACGGTATGTGGGCGATGTACGGAGAAGGTCGCGTGGAGATGACCGTGCTGTTAACTGGCTGTCATGTGAGCGGCCCCGAGTCTGTTCAGATCTTCTTCAGGCGGCCGTTCTCACGATCGGGCGGCCGCGCCCGGCACCGGGCAGGCATCGACGGCCTCGGCGACGACCTGGGGAACCGTCGGGGGCGAAGGACGCACGCCCGCTTCCCAATCAGCGCCTACGAGAATGCTCGAAGCGCCGAGTGCTTCGTTTTCGTCCGGTGTGAATGCCCTTGCTCGACTGAGGAATCTGAATCCTTCAGGAGACTCCAGGCTGAATCCACTGCCGCGGCCGGGCACGACGTCCAGCACCAACTGGGTGTGCTTCCAGGCTTCGAACTGTGATCCGGAAATCCAGACCTGTACAGCGTCGGTTCCGGTGGGAAGGTCTTCGGGAATCTCTCCGACAGCAAGTCGGAGATCGACGATTCCGAGTAGTACGTCACGGTCCCCGACGATGAATTCGCCTGAGGGATAACACATCGGGGCCGAGCCGTCGCAGCATCCGCCGGATTGATGCATCATCAGTTCGCCGTGAGTCCCGCTGAGGCGGCGTAGCAGGTCAGCCGCCCCAGCGGTGGTCACCAACCGGGGTGGAACGGCGCCGGTATCGGGTGTGTCCGTGGCGCTCATTCCAACCTCCGTGTGTTTGTGCAGGTTTCGCGTGTTGCAGTCTTGCTCACCGGCACCCGCAGCGAGGGGCTCACGGGTGCCGGTGGGTAGATCAGAAGAAGCCCTGAGCCTTCTGGGCGTAGCTGACCAGGAGGTTCTTGGTCTGCTGGTAGTGCGAGAGCATCATCAGGTGGTTCTCGCGGCCGATGCCGGACTGCTTGTATCCACCGAAAGCGGCGTGTGCCGGGTACTGGTGGTACGTGTTGGTCCAGACGCGACCGGCCTGAATGTCGCGGCCTGCTCGGTACGCAACTCCGCCGTCGCGGGACCAGACACCGGCGCCCAAACCGTAGAGCGTGTCGTTGGCGATTTCGATGGCCTCGTCGTAGTCCTTGAACGAGGTGACCGAGACGACGGGTCCGAAGATCTCTTCCTGGAAGATGCGCATCTTGTTGTTGCCGGTGAACACCGTCGGCTGGACGTAGTAGCCGCCGGACAGGTCTCCGCCGAGTTCGGCCCGCTCACCACCGGTGATGACCTTGGCGCCTTCGGCCTTGCCGATCTCGATGTACGAGAGGATCTTCTCGAGCTGATCGTTGCTGGCCTGGGCACCGATCATGGTGTCGGTGTCGAACGGATCCCCTTGGCGCACAGCCTTGGTGCGAATGGCGGCCATCGCGAGGAACTCGTCGAAGATGTCTTCCTGGATCAGCGAACGTGACGGGCAGGTGCAGACCTCGCCCTGGTTGAGGGCGAACATCGTGAAGCCCTCGAGTGCCTTGTCCTGGTAGTCGTCATTGGAGGCGAGGACGTCGGAGAAGAAGATGTTGGGGCTCTTGCCACCGAGTTCGAGGGTCACGGGGATGAGGTTCTGCGACGCGTACTGCATGATCAGGCGACCTGTGGTGGTTTCACCGGTGAACGCGATCTTCTTGATACGCGGGCTCGACGCGAGCGGCTTTCCGGCCTCGACGCCGAAGCCGTTGACGATGTTGAGCACACCGGCAGGCAGCAGATCACCGATGATGCCGATGAGGTGCAGGATCGAGACGGGTGTCTGCTCGGCAGGCTTGAGCACGATGGCATTGCCGGCAGCAAGGGCGGGAGCGAGCTTCCACACGGCCATGAGGATCGGGAAGTTCCACGGAATGATCTGGCCGACTACGCCGAGCGGCTCGTGGAAGTGGTACGCCACGGTGTCGGAGTTGATCTCCGAGAGCGAACCTTCCTGTGCGCGAATAGCTCCCGCGAAGTATCGGAAGTGATCGATGGCGAGCGGAATGTCGGCGTTGAGGGTCTCGCGGATCGGCTTGCCGTTGTCCCACGACTCGGCGAGTGCGATGGATTCGAGGTTCTCCTCCATACGATCAGCGATCTTGTTCAAGATGATCGCGCGCTCGGCGACCGAGGTCTTGCCCCAGGCCGGAGCTGCTGCGTGCGCTGCGTCGAGAGCGAGTTCGATGTCTTCTGCGGTGGAACGAGCCACATCACAGAAATTCTGTCCGGTCACCGGTGTCGGGTTCTCGAAGTACTGACCCTTGACTGGAGCAACCCATTCGTTGCCGATCCAGTTGTCGTATCGAGACTGGAAGGACATGATCGCGTCGGCGGTACCTGGGCGGGCGTACACGGTCATTGCAAGCTCCTATGTAAACGTGATCTTCCTGGGCGCACCCACCAAATCGGTGACTGCAATCCCACCCCCCGGTGGGGTGTGATTCACAACACTAGGAGTTGCAACGTTGCAAGTACGTTGCGTGCGAGAAACACAGATGATTCTCAGATGCCCAATTGGCGGTCGAGGAGATCAATTCTTGCCTGGACCTGCGAATACAGCGGCGATTGAGGATCCAACGTGGACAGGTAGGCCTCCCACACGACGGAGTCTTCGCGGCCGTGTACCGACGTGGTCCACCGGGCCAGAAGGTTGGCGTCACCTCCACGCAGCAGAGCTGCCTGGACCCTGGTGCGTAGTTCTTCCCGCACCTCTTCGATTCCCGGGGAGGCAGAGCCTGCCAGCACCGGGCCCGAATACAGTTTCATCGCCGTCGCTGCGTCGCCTCGATCCAACGCTGCCCGCACATCGCCGACATCTGTCGTGAACTCCGTGATGATCCGATAAGGGCGCGAAGCCAGCCGGTCGGCACCGAAAACCTTACGAAGCCGCGACATTTCCGCGCGAATGGTCACTGCGTCGAGTTCGCCCTCGTCGAGCAGGACCGCAAGGTGGTCGGAGCTGAGACCCTCCGGGTGTTCGGAAAGCAGAAGGAGAATCTCGGCGTGACGCTGCGAAATCGGGATGCGGTCACCGCCGCGAACCAGCGTCGGCCGGCCGGCACCGAATGTTTCGAGGCGCGGAGCCGTGGCACTGAGTGGGATGGGCGAGTTCAAGAGATGGAATCGCAATTCCGATTCGGCGGCCGCGACAGTTGCACGGATCAGTGACAGCACTTCGGGAACCGCAACCCTGGGACCACCGGTGATGTCGATGGCACCAAGGATTTGCCCAGTGGTGGGATCGTGGACGGGTGCGGCCGAACAACTCCAGTCGTGCACGGTTCGGTTGAAATGCTCGGATCCGAAAATCTGTACGGAGTGATCGAGAGCAAGCGCCGTTCCCGGCGCATTGGTGCCGACACGATCTTCGCTCCAGTCGGCGCCTTCGACGAAGTTCATGGACAACGCCTTGTCCTTGGCCGAGTTGTCACCCTCCACCCAGAGCAGTCGACCGTGTGCGTCACTGATCGCGATCAGTAGTCCGGTTTCGGCAGCATCTTCCACCAGGAGTTTCCGAATCACCGGACGAATCAGTGACATGGGATGCGCGGAGCGATACTTTTCGAGCTCCAACCCTTCGAGCATCTCAGGGTTGCCGACCACATCGGGATTTACCCCCTTGTTGCGGCTACGCATCCAGGACTCGAGTACGACCGAACGGACATGCGAGTCGTCGGTCAGCCCCTGGCCGGGCACGCCGCGGGCATCGATGAACGACTGATGGGCAGACGAAAGTCGCCGCGCGAGTAACGCGACGTCATCGCCTGGCCTGACCGCCACCCACGGGTTGCCGGGCACAGCCTGTTCACGTGCCATATTTTGCGTTCCTCCGCTCCGTGGACCACTGTAACGCCGATCACAGCCCATAAGCGAGAACGACCATTCGGTATGACTGCCGACCCAGCCTGCTGCCCCTCGCGGTCACTCGTCACCGAGCAGAATGGCGCTTGCTCGTTCCGCGACCATCACCGCGGTCGCATGCGGGCCGCGGGTCGGGATCGTCGGCAGGATTGACGTGTCAACAATACTGAGTCCTTGCGCGC
>NZ_CAURKP010000218.1:0-7774 GCF_963525155.1 uncultured Rhodococcus sp. | reverse complement strand
CGCAAACGAGACAACCGTCGACTCGTCGAACAAATCCGTCGCATACGTCAACGACATCGGCATCCCCACACCGACGCCGTCCTCCTCCAACGGTGACACCGTCAACTGCAGATCGAACTTCGCGATCTCCACACCCGCGTCGAAACCGGCAATCGACAGTCCCGGCAGTTCCAAGACACTCTGCGCCATGTTCTGGAAGAACAACGCAACCTGGAACAACGGATGATGAGCCTGCGACCGCGCCGGATCAAGCACCTCCACCAACCGCTCGAACGGAACATCCTCGTTGCCGAACGCCCCCAGATCGACCTCACGAACCCGACCCAACAACTCCGAGAACGACTCCGAAGAATCCACCTCCGTCCGCAACACCAACGTATTGACGAACATCCCGATCAAATCATCAAGCTCCGGCTCGCCCCGCCCAGCGATCGGCGAGCCCACCACAACGTCATCACTACCACTCAACCGCGCCAACACCACCGCCAACGCCGCATGCACCACCATGAACAACGACACACCACGATCAAGCGCCAACTGCTCGAGCGCCCGATGCAACCGCACATCAACCGAGAACTGGTAACTAGCACCACGATTGGACGCAACCAACGGCCGCGAACGATCCGCCGGCAACTCGATCCGCTCCGGCAACCCCTCCAACACCGACGTCCAATACCCCAACTGCTCAGACATCAACGACGACGGATCACCCTCGGACCCCAACACCTCACGCTGCCACAACGCGTAATCCGCATACTGCACCTCGAGCGGCGCCCACCCCGGAACCTGTCCACCCGCACGCGCCACATACGCCATCGACACATCACGCACCAACGGCCCCATCGACACACCATCAGCAGCAATATGGTGAACCACCAACGCCAACACAAACTCCGACGAACCCGTCTGGAACAAACGAACCCGCAACGGCACCTCAGAAGTGACATCAAACCCCTCAGTCACCACCGGCGCCAACACACCCAACAAATCAGCCTCATCGGTCGGCACCGCAGAAATATCCACAGCGAACCCACCCACCGGAAGAACCTGCTGGAACCCGACCCCCTCGAACTCCGGATACACCGTCCGCAAAATCTCATGCCGCGCAACAACATCCGACACAGCAGCACCCAACGCCGCAACATCCACCACACCAGACAAACGCAACACAATCGGAATATTGTTCACACCCGACACAGCATCAAACCGCGACAAAAACCACATCCGCTGCTGCGCCAACGACAACGGCACCCGCTCCGGACGCACCCGAGCCGTCAACGCCACACGAGCACGCCCAGTGGAAGCTGCGAGCGCAGAGGCAAGCGACGACACGGTCGAAGACTCGAACAACGTCTTGACTTGTACCCGCACGTCGAAGACAGCACTCAACCGTGCTGCCAACTTCGCTGCGACAAGCGAATTGCCTCCAAGCTCGAAGAAGTCGTCATCCGCTCCGACCTGCTCCAGCCCGAGCAGTTCACCAAACACCGTGGCGATCTGGATTTCATCCTCAGTGGAAGGAACACGGAATGGACGAGACTCGAAATGCGGCTCCGGCAACGCGGAAGCATCCAACTTGCCCACGGGTGTCAACGGAATTTCACTGATGAGAACGACAGAGGCAGGCACCATATGCCTAGGCAATTCTTGTCTGCAGACGTCGAGCAGTTCCGTGATGTCTACCTCAGCTGCCGCTCGTGGCAGCACGTATGCCACCAGAGCCTGCTCCCCATTGTCGAGCTTGCGAGCGAGGGTTGCAACGAAGTCGACCGCCCGATGGGATGCAAGAACTGCGTCGATCTCTCCGAGCTCGACTCGGAAGCCTCGGATCTTCACTTGGGAGTCGGATCGCCCGACGTATTCGAGGTCCCGTGCACCCCCATCTGCGATGACCCAGCGTACGAGGTCACCACTGCGGTACATTCGTTCGCCCTGCGCTCCAAACGGATTCGCGATGAAACGGTCGGCAGTCATACCCGTCAGATTGTGATATCCGCGCGCAACCTGAGGCCCGGCAAGATACAGCTCACCTGTCGACCCGACTGGGACTGGCTGTAGCCGTGAGTCCAGAACCAGGGCGGAAGCCCCGCGAACAGGTCCACCAATTGTCACGCGGTCACCTGGTGCCAGTTTCGGGCTGATGTTGGTGACAATAGTCGTCTCGGTTGGGCCGTATCCGTTGTAGAAGGCCCTGTCCCGTCCCCACCGTGCAACAAGCTCAGGTGGGCATACCTCGCCACCGACTACAGCGGTGACGATGGAATCCAACCCCGAGGGATCGACAGAGGCCAACATTGACGGGGTTCCCACCACATGCGTGACGCATTCGGTTTTCAATAGTTCCGCGAGCTCGTCACCACCGTAAACGGTCGTCGGAACGATAACCATCGTCGCGCCGGAACCAATGGTAAGCAACAGCTCGAAGAGCGAAGTATCGAAGCTGGGGGTGGCGAAATGCAGAACCCTCGATTGGGCTGTGGCACCAAGTCGCTCAGCCTGTTCACTCAGCAAATTGCCCAGGCCTGCGTGCGTGACAACAACACCTTTCGGACGTCCAGTCGACCCTGAGGTGTAGATAACGTATGCAGGGTGTTCGGTTCGCAGAGTGCGAACACGGTCCGAATACGCCACCGGTTCGCCGGACATCGCTTCCGATGCCTGCGTCGTCTCGAGAGAATCGATCGCGATCCACCTCACAGACGATGGCAAATCAATACCTAATTCGCCGACGGTCAAGCCGATCGAGACACCCGAATCCTCGATCATGTACGCAACACGGTCAGACGGATAGTTCGGATCCACGGGCACAAAAGCTGCACCGGTCTTCGCGACTGCCCACACTGCCAGCACTGATTCGATTGACCGCGGGATGGACACGGCAACCCTGTCCTCCGGACCTACACCGCCGGCGATCAACATACGAGCCAGGCGAGACGACCGCGCATCCAATTCGGCGTAGGAAAGTGAGTGCCCCTCGAATCGCAACGCTTCCCTCGAAGGATCCAACTCGACGGCCGCCGCCAGCAACTGGGGCAGCAACAGTGTCCTCGCTCGGCGAGTGCGAGTGGGCCGCTCCCGTCGACTCTTGCGGGTAGCAGAGGTATCCGGCGTCACACCATCGGCGCTCATGCGGCCACGACCTGCGCTCGAACGGCGTGATGGAGGAGCTCGTGCTGCGTCAAGACATTTCACCTTCGCTTTGGTACTGCAGTTCGATCGGTATTCGCGGGAATCCGATCACTTCCGAGGTTCTACCCTTGACCTGGGCAAATCGAGTTCGACGTCCCGGTATGACCCCAGTAGTTGATCGGACACACCGAACCATTGTTACAGCTGTCGAGGAGTGGACATCATCGGACTGTTCGGGATAAGGGCGTCTATCTACTTCGAGAACGGCGGCGTCAGCTCAGAGTCCACGTCGCGGGATCACACGCCAGGCGTAGATCAGGCAAAGCTCCTTCGACGACATCTGTGAAGACGTCTGTCTGACCTACCGCGTGCGAAACCCACTCCTCCTCGAGGCGGCCGTGCACATCGGCATTTCGAGAATCTTCCGAGGACACAAGGACGACGCCACCCACTACCCCTGCCAGCAGAATCGTTAGAACCGAGGTTTCATCGTCGTCGGGACCGAAGTACATCAAACGCGATTCGTAGTCGACCTCGTGCTTTTGCGACATGGCATCCAACTTCGCCGCGAGCTCTCCCTGGGTGATCTGGTCAGAGTCTGATCCGGTAACCACGACCGCGACGTCGTCCACATTGAGCGGACGAACCCGGTCCGCGTAGTTCACGGAACGACTCGAATACGACGCCACCAATTCGACAACATCGGACTCGTTCAGGTCGAGGATCGTATCCAGCGCAATATCAGAATCTGCACTGCCCGAAGTCAGCGTCAAGGCCACACTCGGGTTTGTTCCTCTTCCAGGCGTACGCACTGCGCCTGTTGTAGCTCCCACGAGTACTGCCGCGCCTGCTTTGGACAGCGCCCAGATCGTTACTACCAGTTCGATGCCACGCAGCCCTGTCATCGCAACTGCGTCGCCCGGGCCGATCCCAAGACTGATGAGGTGGCGCGCAAGGCGAGATGATCGTGCATCGACCTCGTGGTATGTCACTTCCACTTCATCGCACACGACTGCGACGGCGTCAGGATCAGCCTCTATGGAGTTCGCCAATAGCTGTGGCACAAGTCTGCCCGTCGAAGCGCCAACTGCCGGGGGTGGCGTTGTGTCCACGGAGCCGAGGACTTCTGCTCGTTCGGAGTCGGTGAGCAGTTCGATGTCACCAATCGGACGTGAAGGATCCGAGGAGACCCGATCTAGAACGCGGACGAAGCGCTCGACATGTGCGTCGGCGGTTGCTTGGTCGAAAAGGTCCGCAGCGAAAACCAAATGGCCGAGCAACCCTCCCGTTACCGGATCTGAACTGAGATTGAGTTGGAGGTCGAACTTCGCAGTCGCCTCCACACCCTCGACAGCCGTGATCTTCAAATCCGGCAGACTGAACTCGGCTCCTGCCATCGGTTCGACCGACAGTGCAACCTGGAAGAGCTCGCTCGCTGACGCCGACACGACGCCGGTTACTTCCTCGAACGGGATGTCTCCGTTCGCAAATGCCTCGAGATCGACGTTTCGGACGAGCGAGACCAAGTCGCCGAATCCCGCTCCGAGATCCGGAGCGGTCCTGAGTGCAAGCGTGTTGACGAACATTCCGACTATGTCGTCCAGTTGCTGCTCACCTCGCCCGGCCACTACCGTTCCGATCGCGAAATCTCGGCTTCCACTCAACCGTGCGATGAGAACTGCAAGCGCAGCGTGCACAACCATGAACAATGTGGCGTTGTGTTCGCGCGCAATCTCGTTGAGCCGCGCCGCCGTCTCCGCGTTGACGGAGAACTCCGAGACACCGGCACGTGCAGACATCTGCGCGGGTCGCTGACGGTCGGAAGGCAATCCGGGCGTCGACGACACACCGTCCAACGTCCGGCGCCAGAAGTCGAGTTGCCGTGCAGCCTGTGAGCCGACCTCGCCGGCGCTACCGAGTACTTCGCGCTGCCAGATCGCGAAGTCCGCGTACTGAACAGTCAACGGCGTCCACGACGGCGCGGTGCCGCGCACGCGAGCCTCGTAGGCAACCATCATGTCTCGGGCAAGAGGTCCCATCGATTCACCGTCAGCGGCGATGTGATGAGCGACCAAGACGAATATGAAGTCTGCCGGGCCCAACTCGAGCAACCCAGTGCGTACAGGTACCTCCTGAGCTACGTCGAATCCGGTCGTCACCAACTCCACGACGCGATTGAACGCCGCGGCCTCGTCGTCTACCTGAATCGTCTCGAGAGGCGAAAGGAGTTCGTCGACCGCGACGATCTTCTGAACCGGCCCTTCGATGTCACTCGGGTAGCTGGTCCGGAGTGACTCGTGTCGAATCAAAACGTCGTGAAGAGACTGACGCAAAGCCGCGACATCCAAGTTCCCCGTCAATCGCAGTGCCAACGGAATGTTGTATGCCGCAGAACCGGGATCCATCTGGTTGATCAACCACATACGCTGCTGCGCCAAGGACAGAGGGAGGCGTTCTGGACGTTCCCGCGCTTCCAGCTCCATCCTCGCACCGGAGCCTGCAGTTTTTTGCGCTACTGCCGCCAAACCTTCCACTGTCGAGTTCTCGAACAGCACACGCACCGGAACCTGCGCATCGAGCGCCTGCCCCAACCGAGCCGCCACCCGAGTCGCAATCAACGAATTACCACCCAGCGCAAAGAAATCGTCATCCAGACCGACGCGCTCCACACCCAACACATCGCCGAACACCGACGCGACAATTTCCTGCACCGCTGTGACCGGCGCCCGAAACTCCGCTGCCTCGAACACCGGTGACGGGAGGGCCTTTCGATCCAACTTGCCCGACGCATTGAGAGGAAGCTCGTCGAGGACAAGAACCTTCGAGGGCACCATGTACGCCGGAAGCACGGCCCGGGCCGACTCCAGAACTTCCGACGCATCTACTGCAGTTCCTACGACATACCCGACCAGGCTGTCGCCGAACGTAGCATCGCTGTGCAGGACGACCACCGCGTCTGCAACCGCCTCGTGCGAGATCAGAGCAGATTCGATCTCGCCGAGTTCGATGCGTTGCCCCCGCAATTTGACCTGGAAATCCGACCGGCCGATGTACTCCAGCTCGCCCCGACCGTTCCACCTGACCAGGTCGCCGGTTCGGTACAACCTACTACCGCCGCCTGATTCATGCTCTCCCACAACCACAAAGGGGTTGGCGACGAAACGTTCCGCAGTCAACGCCGCTCGGTTTCCGTATCCGCGACCGACGCCGACACCGCCGACGTACAACTCACCGATCACGCCCGGTGGCACCAGACCCAACGACCGATCCAGAACGAACAGATCGATGTTCGGCACCGGCGCACCGATCGGAACGCTGACGGTGTCATGCGCAGTCACCGCGTGGAACGAGACCACGTCCGACGCTTCCGTCGGGCCGTAGCTGTTCACCACGCGTACTCCGCCTGACAACAAACTGCCAAGACGATTAAGCCGGATCGACTCGCCTCCAAGGAACACAACATCGAGAACGCTCAAAGCAGAATCCTCGTCGGAATCCACCACGGCTTCGAACGCGCTCGGCGACATGTTCGCCACTGCAACGTCACCGTGCCCGACGCGAGCAACGATCGCATCCGGATCGAAACCGTCTGGGGCAAGCACTACGCTCCGACCGCTGCTCAACGCTGCCCAGACGTTCTTCTGCGTCAAGTCGAAACTCGGTGACGACGCGATCAATAGACCACCAGTTTCGGGCAACTCGCTGCGGTACCAGGCCACCGTGTTCTCGATGCCGGCCATCGGCACCAACGTCGGCTTCGGACGACCCGTCGAACCGGATGTCGAAATGACATACCCCAAGCGGTCCCCCGCACCGAGTTCACGCCATCGATCCGTCGGCCTCTCCACCATCGGCGAATCGCGCATGATGTTGTCGAGGACGATCACGTCCACCGCCAGATCGAGAGTCGTCGTACTCACCGCGCATCGGGCGCCGGTGTCGGCGATTATCGCTTCGATCCGATCCTGTGGGTACGACGGATCGATCGGCCCGTACGCAGCACCCGCCTTCCACGCCGCCAACATACCTACGACCCACTCGACCGACCTCGGCACGATCAACGCGACGACGTCATCCGGACCGACGCCGGCCGCCGTCAATCGCTCGGCCACCACGTTTGCGTAGGCGTCGAGCTGCCCATAGGTCAGCGCCTCGCCATCGCACTCGACGGCAAGAGAATCAGGCGTCCGCCCAACCTGTTCTTCGAACATCGCAGTCAAGGACGCGCCTGCCAACGCTGTGCGCCCACCAGCGGACCAGCTGAGAAGGTTGCTGCGCTCAGCAGCGGTAAGTACGTCGATATCACCCAACCGAACTGACGGATCAACAGTGATCTCAGCAAGGATGCGCCCGAACCTGCCGGCAAAGCCTGCCACCGTCGACTCGTCGAACAGATCCGTCGCGTACGTGAACTGCGCCGCCATCCCCGCCGGGGCACCCGCCTCGTCAAACTGCTCGACCATGGTCAGCTGCAGATCGAACTTGGCCGCCACCGTGTTGGCGTCGATTCCCGCAACTGTCAGATCGCCAAGTCGAAGCACCGACTGCTCCATGTTCTGGAACGACAGCATCACCTGGAACAACGGATTACGAGCCTGCGACCGCGCCGGATTGAGCACCTCCACCAACCGCTCGAACGGAACAT
>NZ_CAURKP010000217.1:0-7899 GCF_963525155.1 uncultured Rhodococcus sp. | reverse complement strand
CGCCGTCGACGATCCGACGCCCGGTGAACGGGTTGTACCGCTCCTCGGTCACCGGAGTGCTCACAGAGTGTCGTTCAGTGCTTTGATCGGCATCTGCAGATCCACCAACAAATCCAGATCCTTCTCGGCGGGACGTCCGAGGGTCGTCAGATAGTTGCCGACGATCACGGCGTTGATTCCGCCGAGGATGCCCTGCTTGGCACCCAGGTCGCCGAGAGTGATCTCGCGTCCACCCGCGAAGCGCAGGATCGTGCGAGGCAGCGCGAGACGGAATGCCGCCACGGACTTGAGCGCCTCGCTGGCGGGCAACACGTCCAGATCACCGAACGGGGTACCCGGACGCGGGTTGAGGAAGTTGAGCGGGACCTCGTCCGGCTCCAGTTCAGCCAGGTTGGCCGCGAATTCTGCGCGCTGCTCCAGGGATTCGCCCATGCCGAGGATTCCGCCGCAGCACACTTCCATGCCTGCTTCGCGAACCATCCGAAGCGTGTTCCACCGCTCTTCCCACGAGTGCGTGGTCACGACGTTCGGGAAATGCGACTTCGAAGTTTCCAAGTTGTGGTTGTACCGGTGCACACCCATGGCGGCCAGTTGGTCGACCTGCTCCTGGGTGAGCATGCCGAGCGAGCAGGCGATCTGGATGTCGACCTCGTTGCGGATCGCCTCGATGCCTGCGGCAACCTGAGCGAGCAACCGGGCGTCGGGTCCGCGGACGGCGGCCACGATGCAGAACTCGGTAGCGCCCGACTTCGCAGTCTGCTTGGCAGCTTCCACCAAGCTCGGGATGTCCAACCACGCCGCGCGAACCGGCGACTGGAAGAGTCCGGACTGCGAGCAGAAATGGCAGTCCTCAGGGCAGCCGCCCGTCTTCAGGCTGATGATGCCCTCGACCTCGACCTCCGGTCCACACCACTTCATACGCACATCGTGGGCGAGAGCCAGCAGGTCTTCGAGCCTGTCGTCGTCAAGTCGGAGTACGTCGAGCACCTGGCTTTCGGTCAGGCCAACTCCTCTTTCGAGAACTTGCTCGCGCGCCTGGTCGAGGATGTCGACCGTCGCAGGGGCCGTGCTAATCGGGGGCGGGGTCACAGACGTCTCCTTCGAAACAGCAAAATTGAACACCGTACAAGTTGAACGGTGTTCACGTTAGAGACGTGGTGGAATACTGTCAAAGGCGGGTCCGATCGACATTCGATCGAGAGCGCTCCACAGCGGGACGAAACGAGGGGAACACAAGTGCAGTTGCGACGCGGCGACGTGCTGGACGGCGCCATGGCGATACTCGACGAGTTCGGACTTGCCGACCTCACGATGCGCAGGCTCGCAACGTCACTGGGTGTCCAACCCGGCGCTCTCTACTGGCACTTCCCGAACAAACAGACCTTGCTGGGCGCGGTCGTCGACAAGATCCTCGAAGACCTCGACGCCCCCGTCGACGCAGACACGTGGCAAGAAGCGTATTCCGAACTGGCACACAGACTTCGGTCTGCCCTACTGGCGCACCGCGACGGCGCCGAGTTGGTCAGCGCCACCTTCGCCTCGCGGATGACAAGCAGCAAGGTGCGCGAGCATTTCGTACAAGCCGGGCAAGAATCCGGGCTATCACGCGAGCATGCCCAACTCGCGGCGTACGCCCTGCTGTACTACGTGCTCGGCCACACCGTCGACGAGCAGTCCCGAGCGCAGATGGAAGAAATGGGGGCACTTACCCGAGCACCCATTTCCCCCGACTCCCCCGAGGTGATCGGCGGCGGTTCCGACGAGGACCTCCTCGATGGCGATCCGACAGTGCGCTTCCAGTTCGGCCTGGACCTGTTCATCGACGGCATCCGCACTCGCCTGAATTCGACCACACATTCAACGCGCACCGAATCGGCTCTACGACACTCCTGACAGTCGGAGTACTGCAGTAGTGCCGGCCGCGACAATCACCACGACCACCAACGGCGCCTTGAACCAGGCGCAGATGCCTCCGGCCACCACGCCGAGCATCCGCGCCGGCCCCGCAACGTCATGCCCGGTGAAGACCGTCGATGTCGCAACCACTGCGAGCAGCAGCACCACGACAGCACGATCGAGGGTTTTCTCGGCGAAGCCGGAGAGCTTCACCCGAGCGCGGAGCAGAACGCCACTTGCCCGCAAAGCGTAAGAACCGCAAGCGAACACGACGATACCGATCCAGACCGACGCGGTATTCATCGAACGTTCTCCCGGAACGGTATCGTCACCGCGATACTCAGCAGCGCAACGAGCGGAGCGGTACCCGACGGCAGGAACGGCGACGTGGCCACCGCGACTGCTGCACCGATCAGGGCGGCAAGCAGCGTCACCTTCTCCTTCAGCGCAGGAAAGACAAGGGCCAGAATGACAACCGGAAACGCGGCATCCAATCCCAACGCGCCGGGGTCTCGGACGACGCTGCCGAGCAGCCCGCCCAGGAGAGCTCCGATCGGCCACGACACCGCGATCCCGATTCCACAGAACCAAAAAGCCGCACGCTTGCGCTCCACCGATTCCTGCGCCATGGAGACCGCGACGCTTTCGTCGTTGACCAGGTGCGCGCCGACCAACTTGCGCCAGCCCGAGCCCCTGCGCCAGCCTGAATCTTTGTAGCGATCCCTGCCGAGGAATGATCCTGCCGACATCCCATAGGCGAAGTTACGGGAGTTGATCAACAAGCCCGCCACAACAGCAGCGGTGGCACTGCCTCCGGCTGCGATGATTCCGATGAACAAGAACTCCGAAGACGCTCCCAGAACGAGTACAGCCAACGCCAAAAGCTGCCACAACGAGAATCCAGCCGATCCTGCCGTCACACCGTAGGACCCACCGACGATGGCCACGGAGAGACAGATCAGCACGCTCACCCGAACCGTGTCTCGATCAACTGTTCGCCATAAAGAACGCATGTATTCTATGTTGAACGAAGTGACACCGTTCGTCAAGTAGAACGATCGATCGGAGAATCGAACGATGCCCAGTAATGAAACGGATACAGCGGAGACTCCTCAGAAACTGGTCGCCGTCGCACTCAAACGCGAACGTGCCCGAGCAGGCTTGAGCCTTTCGGAGGTCGCCCGGCGCGCCGATATCGCCAAGTCCACACTCTCCCAACTCGAATCCGGACTCGGAAATCCGAGCCTCGAAACACTGTGGGCACTCGGAAACGCATTGGGCGTGCCGTTCTCACAACTCGTCGACTCTCAGGCACAGACCGTTCAGTTGATTCGAGCCGGAGAAGGTCCCGCGATTGCGTCGGCAAACGCGTCGTACATCGCGACGCTCTTGGCGCCGAGCCCACCGAACGCACGACGCGATCTGTATCGGATAGTCGCCGAACCGGGCGAGCCGCGTATTTCCACTCCGCATGCACGCGGCACCACCGAACACGTCGTGATCGGCACCGGACGGGCGGAGGTCGGGCCCACTGCAAATCCGATCGAACTCGGACCGGGCGATTATCTTGCTTATCCCGGCGACGAGGAGCACATCTTTCGGGCGCTCGAACCAGGGACGACAGCGATCTTGGTGTCGGAACACACCTGAGCCGCGATGAGTTTCGCCGCTGCGGGAAGTCTGTACCTGGGAGGTGACGTGGCCAGAGCCTCGATTGCCGACGACAGTAACGACCGACAGCAGGAGGACCCATGTCCGGATCCAGCATCAGCAGCATTTTGCTCTCGAGCACCGACCCCGAACGCTTGCGCGACTGGTACGCCGAGGCGTTCGCCCCGAAGGTCGACCGGACTCCCGGCGAACCCGGCTACGACGTGCTCGACTTCAACGGTTTCTACGTGATGCTCGACAGACGCGACGACGTCGGCGAGACCAACCCCCAGCCGGGTCGCATGTTCCTCAACGTCGAGACCGACGACGCCCGGTCGATCGCGCAGCGCATCGATGCACTCGGCGGAAACTGGCACGCTCCACTCGAAGACCGCGGGGGCAGTTTGTTCGCCACCGCGATCGACCCCGACGGAAACTACGTTCAGATCATCGAGTTCAGCGAGGAAGCCAGGGCCGAGATGGAATCCGGGATGACGGATTCCCAAACCACCTAGTCCGGCAACCGCTGGGAACGGAGATAGTCATGCTTACAGACACGAAAGCATTCAGCGGATTTTCGGTGACAGACATCGACTCTGCAAAGAAGTTCTACGGCGAAACACTCGGGTTGAAGGTAACCGACGAAGACATGGGACTGATTCGCCTACATATTGCCGGCGGAACCGAGATCCTCGTTTATCCGAAGCCGAATCACGAAGCGGCGACCTACACGATTCTCAACTTCGTCGTCGACGACATCGACACAACCGTCGACCAACTGACCGCACGTGGCGTGGAGTTTCTCAAATACGACGGATTCCCCCAGGATGCGCGAGGCATCATGCGTGGCAACGGCCCCGACATCGCGTGGTTCACCGATCCCGCCGGCAATGTTCTGTCGGTGATCAAGGAGTCCTGACGCGCTTAACCGCTGAACAGCTGTGACTGCCGCTGTTCAGCGGTGTCGGTGTTGGAGCGTTCTGCTGCCGCAGTTTCACGCTCGGCAGCCAGTTGCTCGGCGCTTTTCGCGTCGACAACGGGCTCCGACGCGCTGAGGTCGGAAAACAAGCCACTGCTCGATTCGTTCACATGCCACCCTTTTGCCTGGTCATCGTTGCCGCGCGCAGATAAACCTGCGTTAGAGATCGGTCGATGGCTACTCAATTACTGCCGCCCGTACGGCGCCGACAAGACGCCGATGACTCAGCAGTTCTTCACCCAGTGTTGCACGCCTGTGTTTTCCACGAGAAATTCGGTCCAGACGGGTTGTCATCGCCCGCACGGCGGAGCAATGTGAAAGATGAGCGCGGAGCAGGTCGGCAGCACTTTCGTCGGACACCTGGCCCCTCAATTCACCGCACAATTTTTGGAGGAATCATGTTGGGAATTGCTTTGGGCCTCGGCAGCGCCGCTGTCGGAATCGGCCTCGGACTGCTCGGCGCAGGAGCGGGAATTCTGCTGAGCGACAAGACCGTCAAAACCGCACGACGTGAACTCACCGCCTGACGAGGGCGAGCGCACTGAATTTTTGGGCACTCGGGTCGGTATTCGGGTGAACGCCGCGATGCGACACCCCGCGCAGTGGGTGTTCGCACGGGCCGCGCATCGACGTGGCGTGCATACCGGCGTAGATGTTCCGACGAGCGCGCAGGACGTGCTCGACCGGTTGACGGCACTCCGAATAAGTACGTGGAGTTACGGATTCGACCACAAGTCGGTCCGTCACCTGGGTCCGATGGCGCAAGACTTTGCGGCGATTTTCGGCTTGGGATCCAACGCCCGCCGGATCTCCGCCGTCGACGCGAACGGCGTCTGCATGGCGAGCATCCAAGCGTTGAACCGCAAAATCAGTGCCCTCGAGACAGAAGTCAGCGCGCTCGAGAAGGACGTGAACAGACTGAGACGGGAAACGGGAGACACGAGCACGACTCGGAATGCATTGGAAACAAACAACAATCACATATCCACACCGCTCGACGAATTCGGTGGATCCACCGGTCTGTAGTTTGTTCGGTGTGACCGCCCCTGATTCAGACTCCGACTCAGCGCCCAACGTGATTGCCGCGCTGTTCGACGTGACGTCCGATGCAGTCGGCGACGAACATGTCGAACAGATACTTGCCGAATTCGGCTTTGGCGCAACGGAGGTCGCGGAGACCGCGGCCCGCATCCGGGCCAGTCGGTCGGAATTTCGGCGACTTCGCCGTCGCGAGAACGAATTGGCGGTTCTCTATTCGAGTGCACGTGAGCTCGCGCAGGTTCGCGACGTGGACACACTGCTGCAGAGGCTGGTCAACCGCGCACACGACATCATGGGCACCGACGTCACGTACCTGTCCGAGTTCGACGTGATCACTCGTGACCTGAATGTTCGAAAGACGGCCGGCGCGGTCTCGCCGGAACTCCAGCATCTGCAAGTTCCTGCCGGCGCGGGACTGGTCAGCGCGATTGCCGAATCTCGAGCAGCCCAATGGGTTCAGAACTACAGCGACTACACGCAGTCGCGCCATGACGAAGTGGTCGATGCCGCGATCGGCGCCGAGGGTCTGGTGGCGATTCTCGGCGTGCCGATGCTCTCCGACGGCCAGATCCTCGGAGTCCTGTTTGCAGCCGACCGTCGGGAACGGCGTTTTACCGCAGATCAGATCGCCCTGCTCTCGGCGCTGGCTGATCACGCCTCGGTGGTCCTGCAAACCGCGCGGGCACTCGACCGCGCCGAGGAATCCGCTGCCGAGACCGGGCGAGCACTCGACGAGCTGCGCGAGCACGTGTCCGCGCGGGACAAATCGAACATCGTCCACCAGGATCTGATCCACGCCGTTCTCCGCGGCGGTGGCTACGCCCAGGTTGCACGAACCCTCAGCAGCGCACTCGAACGCAGCACCGTCGTCGTCGACAATGAGCTACGCCCTCTCGTCACATCGTCGGGTGAGCAGATCACGACGGTGCCGTTGTCGCTACCTCGCGCCGTGTCCGATGCCATCGACCAGAGTCGCCGCAGTGGCCGATGCACGTTTGTCGCCGATAACAGCGAGACCGTGATCCAACTCGTCAGCGCCGTCACCGCCGGAGAATCATTCCTCGGGGCGATCTTGCTGAATCGATCGGACGCGCCGATCGGACCCGTCGAACTCAGGACCGTGGAACGGGCAGCTCAGGTTACAGCGATTCTCGTGTTGCAACACTCGGCGGCAGCAGCAGCGGATCGGCGCGCACGTGACGAACTGGTCGCCGACCTGTTGAGCACTGCGCCCGAGCGGAGGCGCGATCTCGAACGTCGGACTCGCAACCTCGGTATCTCCCTCGGCGAACTCGACACCGTCCTCGTGGTGTCGGTCGCTCCGGAACTCCGCACCGCGACGCTCCGTGCAATCGGGCAGAGTCTGCCGGTCGGAGCTTTGGCGTCGCAGCACGCCGGATTGATCGCGGTGGTCTCGCGCTCGGGAAACCCGGCAGCTGCGGCGACCGTCGTTCACCGCCAGATCACCGGTTCGGTAGGACCCCACGCAGTAGTCATTGCGCCGGCAACGGCGGAGCGCCCCGAAGAGCTCCCGGCGCGCTTCACCTCGGCGCTGCGCACCGCCCGCCTACTGTCGGCGTTGGGCAAGACCGACGGCGCGGTCACGACTGCGTCGTACCTGCCGTACACCGTTCTGTTCGGCGAGAATCCGGAATCACTCCATCAATTCGTCGACGAAGTAATCGGCCCGGTACTCGCCTACGACCGTGACAAGGACACCGATCTCACGGCGACCCTTCGGGCTCTGGTCCGCAACGACGGCAGCCCGACCAAGGCTGCCCGCGCACTCAACTACCACCCGAACACCGTCGTTCAGCGACTCGACCGCATCCGCACGCTCCTCGGTCACTCGTGGCGTGAAGACGAGAACTTCTTTCGCGTGTCCATGGCGACGAGGCTCGACGAACTTCGAGAAGTGGGAGCCGAAGAGGGTGGAAGCGACATCAACGACAGCGGCGATGGTGCATGACACTACAATTTCGACCGATCGATGTGTTGTGAGCACGTGGCCTGGCAGGCATCAACCTCCCTACTGTGAAGCGGAGCACAGAACCACTTCAGGAGGACGACCCCCCCCGTGTCATCAACCAGCAGCCGATCAACCAACAGCCGCATCGCCGATTTCCGGTCCTACGACGTCGCCGCACGGCGCGCCGAGATCGTTCGCCAGACCGACCTGACCGAAGCAGACATCGCGGTCTACGACGCTGCCGACGGCCTCACCTTCGTTAAGGCCGATCGGTTGGGCGAGTCCGTCCTCGGCGTCTGCGGCAGCCCGGTCGGCGGGGGCTCCGGGTTCTCGGGCGGCGGCACGGGCTACCGGGGCCCCCTCG
>NZ_CAURKP010000216.1:0-7999 GCF_963525155.1 uncultured Rhodococcus sp. | reverse complement strand
AGCGAACCCCTCTCGATTCACCTGCGGCGCCGGGACGGAACCGAGGATCGGATGTTCGCCCAGGCCATTGTGGATGCGTCCGGCACCTGGGGCACCCCGAACCCGCTCGGTGGTGAAGGTCTTCCTGCACTCGGCGAAGGCGCTGTGGGTACTGCGATCCGGTACAGGGTTCCTGATCTCGACGATCCGGCTGTGCGGGCACAGTTCGCCGGAACGCACACCGTCATCGCAGGTAGTGGCCACTCCGCGCTGACGGCGATCGTTGCGCTGTCAGGGTTGGCGGGGCAGGCTCCGAGCACCCGCATCACCTGGGCGGTCCGCCGAGGAAACATCGGCTCTGCATTCGGAGGCGGCGTCGCTGACGAACTGCCCGCGCGCGGCGCCCTGGGATTGCGCGCAAAGAAGGCCGTCGAGGATGGCCTGTTGAGCGTCGTCACCGGCTTCCGCACCGCAGAGGTGACAACTACCCCTTCGGGACAACTCATACTTGCCTCCGATGCGGGTGATCGCATCGAGAACGTGGACAACGTCATAGCGCTGACCGGCTTCCGCCCCGATCTGTCCTGGCTCTCGGAAATTCGACTCGGCCTCGACCCGGTCTTACAAGCACCGGTCGAGCTTGCTCCGCTGATCGATCCGAACGTCCACTCGTGCGGCACCGTTTACCCGCATGGCGCGAAGGAGCTTCGCCATCCGGAGCCGGGGGTGTACTTGGCAGGAATGAAAAGCTACGGCCGAGCACCCACCTTCCTGGCGATGACCGGCTACGAGCAGGTTCGCAGCATCGCAGCCGAGCTCGCCGGCGATCACGAAGCAGCGGCCCGTGTCGAGTTGATCCTTCCGGAGACCGGAGTCTGCGGCGGCGCAGGTATTTTCGACGAACCTGACACAGCAGAAACCGACACAGGGAAAGCCGAGGGCGGATGCTGCAGCGCCCCCGCTCCGAAACTGATCACGCTGTCTGCACCGTCCGGCAACACCTGCGGATAGAAACAGTCCTTGACGACGGAACCAGCCCGCCGGGCTGCCACATCCGGCCGAACAAGGCATGCTGATCGTGTGCATACATTCGAGGTCTGGGCGCCAACACCGGAATCGGTCCGGGTCGAAGTCGACGGCATCACGCACGAGATGGACCGGACCGACGACGGGTGGTGGCGCGCCGAGGTCGACTGCGACAACCGCGCTCGCTACGGCTTTGTCGTCGACGGTGAAACACTCCCGGATCCGCGTTCACCACGCCAGCCCGAAGGCGTGCATCTCCGCTCCCAACTGCACCAACTCGACGAGGCGTCCTGGACCGACTCTCAGTGGACCGGACGACAACTCCCAGGATCATCGGTCTACGAACTGCACATCGGAACGTTCACCCCCGAAGGAACATTCGACGCCGCGATCGAACGTCTCGATCACCTGGTAGACCTCGGCGTCGGCTTCGTGGAAATCATGCCGGTCAACGGCTTCAACGGAACTCACAACTGGGGCTACGACGGTGTGCTCTGGTACACGGTCCACGAGATCTACGGTGGCCCGGACGGATTGCAACGCTTGGTGAATGCGGCCCACGAACGCGGACTCGGCGTGATTCTTGACGTGGTCTACAACCACCTGGGCCCGTCGGGCAACTACCTCGAAAAGTTCGGCCCCTACATTGCCGATGGAGCGAACACCTGGGGCCGAACGATCAACATCGGAGGCCCGCAGTCGGGCGAGGTTCGCGATTACATCATCGGCAATGCCCTGCGATGGATGCGTGATTTCCACATCGACGGTCTACGCCTCGACGCCGTCCACGCGTTGGTCGATCACACCGGAACGCACATCCTCGAGGAACTCGCCGTCCGAACGGAAACACTGTCGGCCCATCTGGGCCGACCGCTCACGTTGATTGCCGAAAGTGATCTCAACGACGCCACTCTGATCACGCCACGAGCGGCCGGCGGGTTCGGCTTGGACGCGCAGTGGGACGACGACATCCACCACACCATTCACACGGCCGTGTCCGGCGAACGCCAGGGTTATTACGCCGACTTCGGATCCTTGGAATCCCTTGCAAATACATTGCGGCGCGGTTTCTTCCACGCCGGAACGTATTCCTCGTTCCGTGGACGGGTTCACGGCCGGCCGATCGACATCACGCATCAGCCCGCCAGCGCCCTGCTCGCATACACGTGCACCCACGATCAGATCGGCAACCGCGCGGTCGGGGACCGCCCGAGCGCCTATCTGACGCCAGGACAATTGGCGATCAAGGCGGCGCTGGTCCTGCTCTCGCCGTACACGCCGATGCTGTTCATGGGCGAGGAATGGGGAGCGACCACTCCGTTCCAGTTCTTCACCTCGCATCCGGAACCGGAACTCGGCGAGGCCACTGCCAAAGGCCGCAAAGCGGAGTTCGCGGCGCACGGCTGGAACAGTGACGACATTCCGGATCCGCAAGACCCACAGACATTTCTGCGATCGAAACTGGACTGGGACGAGCGAGACGACGAGACACGCGCTCGCGTCCTGGCCTGCTATCGCGATCTACTTGCCCTGCGCAGGAAGCGAATCGAGATCACCGACCCTTGGCTGGGGCACCTGCACGTCGACTACGACGAGGACGACCAGTGGATCACCCTGCGCCGCGGCGCATTACAGATCGTGTGCAATATGGGAACGGACGCGGCCTCGGTCCCTGCCGGTGGAACCCCCATCCTCTGGTGGGATCCGCCGACACAGGACGAGACCGCGTCCGCAACAGTGGTGCCGGGGCACTCGTTCGTCGTACTCGAAAGCTGACCAACTCTCGAGATTCCGGTATTAACGCTTCGCGTTCTCTGGTGTACTCCGCAGCATCCGCAACACCAATGCGGCACTGACGAACAGAACCAAAGCTGTTGCACCGGCAGCAACGTGCATACCGTCGACAAACGCCGCCTTCGCGGAATCGGCAAGCACCGAACCGAGTTCACCAGGTAGGTACGTCGCTTCCTGCAGCGCACCGCCGAGCGTGCCCTGCGCAGCGTGCGCCTGATCTGCTTCGAGCATGGACGTGTCGATTCCCTTGCGGAAGATCGCCATCACCACGCTGCCCAGGATCGCCACGCCGAGCGCGATACCGAGTTCGTACGCAGTCTCCGACACCGCGGACGCAGCGCCGGCACGCTCGGGTTCCACCGAGCTGACCACGAGATCCGATGTCAACGTCAACGCGACACCGACACCAGCACCGGCCAGACCGAAGCCGAGCACGAACATCAACGGGCCGCTGTCGACGCCGAGCGCGAGCAGCATCGCAGCACCGATACCGGCAACCGCGAGGCCAGCGCTGAGCACGTGAGACACCGACCACCGGCGAATCAACCAGGCCGCCGCAACCGCGGTGAATGCGCTGAGCAACATACCCGGGAGCATCAGCAGGCCGGCGTCGAGCGCCGAGTTACCGAGCACCAACTGCAGGTACTGCGAGCCGAAGAACAGGACACCTGCCAGCGCGAAGATCGAGAGCAGGTTGGTGATGACGGCGGTGGAGAACGACGCGTTGGCAAACAGCTTCAGATCCAACATCGGATCCTTCAGCATCCGCTGACGACGCACGAACACGTAACCCGCCGCGAGACCAACAAGGCCGATCACCAGCAACGTGATGCTGACGCCGTGCACCACGGATTCCTTGACCGCGTACACCAACGGCAACATGGTCGCCATCGACAGACCAGCGCTGATGAGGTCGAATCGACCCGGATTGGGGTCCTTCGACTCCGGGATCAGGATCGGGCCGAGTACAACCAGCGCGATCATGACCGGAATGTTGATCAAGAAGACCGAACCCCACCAGAAGTGCTCGAGCAACCAACCACCGACCAACGGGCCGGCCGCGGTACCGCCACCTGCCATCGCGCCCCAGACACCGATTGCCTCGGTGCGCTGACGCGGGTTGACGAAGATCGTGCGGATCAGACCGAGGGTGGCAGGCATCAGCGTTGCACCGGAAATACCTTGCAGCACGCGGGCGGCAATGAGCATCTCGGGACTGACAGCGAGAGCGGCGATGATCGAGGCGAGACCGAAGCCGACTGCGCCGATCAGGAGCAGTTTTCGCCTACCGATCCGGTCGCCGAGCGTACCCATGGTGATGAGCAGACCGGCGAGCACGAACGAATAGACGTCGATGATCCACAGCAACTGCGTGCTGCTCGGCTCGAGGTCGGCGCTGATGAACGGAAGCGCAAGATCGAGCACCGTGCCGTCGACTGCGATGAGCAACACAGCAAAGGCAAGGACTATCAAGCCCGCCCAGTCACGCTTTGTCGCCCGAACCTCGTCGGGATTGATTGCAGACGTCTGATCTGCCGACACTGACATTGCTCCCCTGCGACTTTCTCTGAGTTCTTTCGAAAAGATTTCACTGCACCGTCCAGCCGGTACAGTAGGTCTACGGTAACAGTGAACCGTCCGAGCGGTAAAGTTATTTCCGGGTAGGGTCACATCACATGGCTGCCGACACTCGCGATCGAATTCTCGACGCACTGGAGAAGCTGCTGCTGGTCAGCGGCGTCGCCCAAGTCACGCTCGAAGGCGTTGCCGCCGAAGCCGGGGTTTCCAAGGGCGGACTTCTCTATCACTTCCCCAGCAAGGAAGCCCTCCTCGCGGCGATGGTCCGCAGACTCGGGGAACGCTCGGATCAGCAACTCGACGACGCCGTAGCCGGCGGTACCACGGTCACCGAGTTCTATCTGCAGATCCCCGATGCGAACGAAAGCGAAGAACTCTCACTCTTCCGATCGATCATCGCGGCACTGAGAACAGTCGACGGACAACACGACGAAATCCAGAAGGCCGTCACACATGTGATGCGGAGCTGGGACAAGGGCCTTCAGACCGAGATCGCCGACCCTGTGCAGGCCGAGATCATCCGACTCGTCGGCGACGGCCTGTATCTGGCGGCCATGCTCGGACTCCCCCAGCCGGATCCCGAACTGCATCGACAGGTAGTCGAGCGACTGCGGCCCTGACCGGGGGGCGTCCCTTACGTCAGATAGCGGTACGCCGGGCTTCCCGGCTCGAGCCTCTCGGACTGCATCGGCGCGCGCTCCATCCGCTCTAGTAACGACGCCAACCCGTCGGCGGAACCGAGTTCGATACCCACCAACGCGGCACCCGTCTCGCGATTGTTTCGCTTGACGTACTCGAACAGCGCGATGTCGTCGTCCGGCCCCAGCACGTCCGAAAGGAACCGGCGCAACGCTCCCGGTTCCTGCGGAAAGTCCACCAGGAAGTAGTGCTTGAGCCCGAGGTGAACGAGCGAACGCTCGAGAATTTCGCCGTAACGGGAGACGTCGTTGTTGCCACCGGAGATCAGGCACACGACGGTCGAACCCGGCTCGAACGTCAGATTCTGCAGTGCCGCAACGGAAAGCGCACCCGCAGGTTCGGCGATGATGCCCTCGCTCTGGTACAGCTCGAGCATCGCCGTACAGATAGCGCCCTCGTCGATCTGATTGACGACAAACGATCCCGAACCGGACCGCGTCTGAAGTTGACGAGCGACGAGCGGCAACGACGCGTGCGACACGACGGCGGCACCCAGACGTGAGACGACCTCGTAGGGAACATCGCCGATCCTCTTGACCGCTGCTCCGTCGACAAATGGATCGACGTCGGGAAGAGTCACCGGGCCCCCGGCAACAAGAGCGGCCGTCATCGACGCCGCACCGGACGGCTCGATCCCGACGATCGACGTCTTCGGCGACCGTTCGTGCAGGTAGGTGGCGATGCCCGCAATGCAACCGCCGCCGCCGACCGGCACGACGATCGTGTCGAGAGGGGCGTCCAATTGCGTGAGAATCTCCGCTGCAATGGTTCCTTGCCCCGCAGCGGTGCGCACGTCGTCGAACGGCGGAACCATGGTTGCGCCAGTTTCGGCTACGTCCTCCGCGGCCGCAGCAGCGGCGGCGTCATAGGTCTCACCGATCATGAACAGTTCGACAAACGCTCCACCGTGCGCGCGGATGCGATCACGCTTCTGCTTGGGGGTATTGGCCGGAACGTAGATCCGACCCTTGATCTGCATCGTTCGGCACGCGAAAGCAACACCCTGCGCATGGTTACCGGCACTGGCAGTCACTACGCCGGCACCGCGTTCGGCCTCGTTGAGCTGAGCGATCAGGTTGTACGCGCCACGAATCTTGTACGAACGAACGCCCTGGAGGTCCTCACGCTTGAGATACACGTGTGCCCCGGTCAACGCCGAAAGACGATCGCTGTACTGCAGGGGTGTCGCCGCAATGACATGCTGAATTCGCTCGATGGCCGCGTCGATCTCCTGCGCGTCGAGCGCGGGGACGGTGGACTTCGTTACTACGACATCGGGCGAGTTAGACACCCCGCCATTTTCGCACGTCGGAGATCAACCGTCCCACCACCCCGCCCCGCATGGTCTGCGAGGCAGGGTGGCGGTAGGTCAGCCGCGCGGATCCAACTGTGAGGGACGTGGCACGTTCCGCAGATTCGACTTGGCCATCTGTACTGCCTCGCCGACGCCGCCGTTCATCACCATCTTCGACATCGCCAAAGCGAAGCCCTTCATCTGACCACCGGTGATGGTGGGCGGCAACGACAATGCCAACGGATCGGTCACCAGATCCACCAAGGCTGGACCGTCATGATCGAGCGCGGCGCGTAGGCCCGCTTCGATGTCCGCGGGATTCTCGATTCGGCGCGAAAAGATACCGAGCGCAGCAGCAACCGCCGCGTAGTCGACCGCGGGCACGTCGACCCCGAAATCCGGAAGGCCGTCGACCAGCATCTCGAGCTTGACCATTCCGAGCGTCGAGTTGTTGAACACCACGATCTTGACCGGCAACTTGTACATCGCGACGGTGACCAACTCACCGAGCAGCATCGACAATCCACCGTCGCCCGACACCGAGATGACCTGACGCCCCGGACTCGACCATGCAGCACCCATCGCGTGTGGGAGCGCATTGGACATCGATCCGTGCAGCGCCGAGGAGATGAAGCGTCTCGATCCGTTCGGATTGAGATAGCGCGCCGTCCACACGTTGCACATCCCGGTGTCGGCGGTGAAGATTGCGTCGTCGGCCGCCAGATCGTCGAGGATCGAGGCCGCATACTCGGGATGAATGGGTGTGCGCTGCTTGACCGGATCCGTGTACGCACCAACCACTTTGGTCATCAGAGTGTTGTGCTTTGCGAGCGTATCCTCCAGGAACCCGCGGTCGGTCTTTCGATCGAGCTGCGGAATCAGTGCATTCAAGGTGCTCGCGACGTCGCCGTGCACCGCCAGGTCCAGGCTGGTTCGACGCCCCAACCGCTCGGCCGCGATGTCGATCTGAGCAGTGCGAACGTCGTCGGGCAAGAACTGATCGTAGGGAAAGTCCGTACCGATCAGGAGCAGGAGATCGGCGCCGTGGATACCGTCGTGCGCCGCACCGTAACCGAGCAATCCGGTCATCCCGACGTCGTATGGATTGTCGTACTGGATCCATTCCTTGCCACGCAGTGAATGCCCGATGGGAGCGCCGACGGTTTCGGCCAACGCCAGAACCTCCGCGCGCGCATCTCGCACGCCCGCGCCGGCGAAGATCGCAACTTTGCGTGCGCCGTTGATCACGTCTGCCAACGCCAACACGTCACCGGCATCCGGAACGACTGTCGGCCTTCGCGTTTCGACGAGCGTCGGCGGAGTGCCCTCGGCCGGGCAGTCGGCAATGTCGCCGGGAAGCACGATCACCGAGACACCGTTTCGAGCCACCGAATGCTGAATCGCCGACTGCACCACGCGTGGTGATTGCACTGGGGTGCTGACGAGTTCGGTGTAACTCGAACATTCGATGAAGATCCGCTCGGGATGCGTCTCCTGGAAGTAACCCATACCGATCTGGGCACTCGGAATGTGCGAGGCGATCGCGAGGACCGGAGCGCCCGAACGATGAGCGTCGTACAGGCCGTTGATCAGGTGAAGGTTTCCGGGGCCGCAGGATCCGGCACACAC
>NZ_CAURKP010000215.1:0-8100 GCF_963525155.1 uncultured Rhodococcus sp. | reverse complement strand
GCGGTTGGGCGTCCGTTCACCCTCGAAGTACGGAATCATGACCAGCCCGTCGTTTCCGAGGGGCGCCGTCAACGCCAACCGCGACAGTTCGGCGTGATCGACACCGAGAATGGACGCCGTCGCATCAAGAATGCGCGCGCCGTTGAGAGTGCACACCAGCGGCAAGTGCAGGCCGGTTGCGTCCGCGAATCCTGCCACGTTCCCGCCGGGATCATGCGTGGGGGTGGCCGATACAGCCGAGACGACGCCGGATGTTCCGATCGAGATGATCACGTCACCGGGAACTGCCCCCAAACCCAGTGCGGCTGCGGCATTGTCACCGGTGCCAGGCCCGACAATACCTCCGGAACGTGTACTTCCGATCTTTTCGTTCGGCGATGCAACTCGGGGAACATGCGGGGTTCGACCGCGAAATGCCAACGCCAGCAAATCTTTACGATATTCGCGCGTCGAGGCAGCATAATAGCCGGTTCCACTGGCGTCGCCCGCGTCGGTGGCAAGCTCCTCGATCGAGCCGGACCCACCCAACTTCCAGGACAACCAGTCATGCGGAAGACACACCGCGGCAGTGCGATCGGCGTTGCCGGGTTCGTGATCTGCCAGCCATCGAAGCTTGCTTGCCGTGACCGCGGCGACCGGAACTACACCAACTGCGTCGGCCCACGCCTTGGGTCCGCCGAGCTCTTCGACCAGATCGGTCGCAGCCTTCGCCGACCGAGTGTCGTTCCACAGCAACGCCGGTCTGACGACCTCGCCGCCACTGTCCAGACACACCATGCCGTGCTGTTGAGCTCCGACCGATACGGCTGCGACGTCGCCGAGCCCACCCGCTGCGGCGATTGCACTGTCCATCGCCTCGAGCCAGCATGCCGGATCTATCTCGGTACCGACGGGATGCGCCGCCCGCCCTTCTCGTACCAGCTCTCCCGAATCGGCATCACGGACAATGACTTTGCACGACTGGGTAGACGAATCGATACCGGCTACGAGGGTCACACTGGCGTCCTTTCCGAAGGACCGTCAGCTCGCGTTGGCGACCGCGGGCATCCGGTTGCTGCGCTTACGCAGCGATCGCACATATTCTGCGCGCTCGGTCTCCGTCATTCCACCCCAGATGCCGTACGGCTCGTGGACGGAGAGTGCGTGTTCGCGGCACTGCTGGAGTACAGGGCACGTCGCGCAGACCTTCTTGGCGTTGCGTTCACGGTTCTCGCGGGCGTGTCCACGCTCGCCGTCCGGATGGAAGTACACCGCGGAATCGTGCCCGCGGCACGCTCCCTGCAGCTGCCAGTCCCACACTTCGGCGGTCGGGTACGGCATCGGAAGGTGCTTGTGCATGATGGCGACCTCAATTCCTTACTCGGGTGACACGGATTCGGGTGACACGGATTCGGGTGACTCGCGGCTTACGCCGGGTCGGAGCTATCGACGCCTGGCCGATCGACCGAGTCGATGGGCACAGAGCGTTGCGAGTTCGCCGGTGACCGGCGGAGTCAGCGCTACGACGCCGTCGTCGAGAATTGCCTGCAGCCTGCGGAAATACTCGTCCGGGGCGAGGCCGAAGGTTACAAAGATCTCTTCGTCAGGTCCACCGTCGAACTGCTGCCACTTACGTGCGAACTCGACGATCTCTTGTGTATCGGTGCGGCTCATCAGGTTCTCCCCTGTTTGTGCGCCCTGCTTCACAGAAACTGCGACTCGTCTCCTCGGACGCCCGTGGCAGTGAGTCAAGACACAGACTATGCCTACTTCTGCTTTTTCACAAGACCTACTTACGTCTTTTTGTGGACAAAGTATGCGAACTTTCGCACGCTGAAGTTACCGACGAGGAATGCTTGAATAGGACAATGACCCGACCGTCCACGACTCCGGCTACCGCGGGAGAGGTATTCACGCTGATACGCAGCGGTTCCGCGACCACGCGCAGCGAGATCGGGAAGCTCACCGGCCTGTCCAGGACGGCGGTATCGGCCAGGGTTGCAGCACTTCAATCGCTTGGTTTGATCGCCGATGACGACGAGGGCCCGTCGACGGGCGGCCGGCCGCCGTCCACTCTCACCTTCGCGAACTCGTCCGGCGTGGTTCTCGTCGTGGCAATCGGTCGATCGCGGGCACAACTTGCCGTCACCGACCTGGCGGGCACGATCCTCGCGGCAGAAGACATCGACAAGTCGGTCGGGGTCGGCCCCGACGAACTGATGCCCGAAATTGCCGAGCATCTTTCGTCACTACTGGCCCAGGTCCACCGCGCGTCTACCGAGGTCATCGGAATCGGGCTGAGCATTCCCGGAACGGTCGACGTCGCCGCGGGAGCAAGCCTCGACTCTCCGATGATGGCGGGGTGGGACGGAGTCGCGCTTGCCCCCTATCTGGCATCGGTGACCACGGCTCCGCTGTTCGCGGACAACGATGCCAACGTGATGGCTCTGGCCGAATTGAGCGAGCGACGCGAGAGTGCGCCCAACCTCCTGATGATCAAGGCGTCAACCGGCCTCGGCGCGGGAATCGTCATGGGCGGAGTCCTCCAACGCGGTTCACTCGGAGCGTCCGGCGAGATCGGGCACACCAAAACCGCTGCAGCGCGGGGCATGAAGTGTCGCTGCGGCGACGTCGGCTGCGTCGAAACTGTCGCCAGCGGTTGGGCTCTCGTGCACGCCCTCCGAGATCAGGGCCGAAGCGTCGGTCACGTGCGTGATGTCGTCCGCCTCGCCCTGGACGGCGACAGCGAAGCCCGCCGGCTCATCAGAAGCAGCGGCCGACTGATCGGCGACGTCATTTCCGGCGCGGTCAATCTCCTCAATCCCGAGGTCCTGATCATCGGCGGCGACATGGCCGAGGCGGACGAACTCTTCCTCGCCGGGCTTCGGGAGTCCGTCTACGGCAACGCAACGGCGCTTGCCACCCGAAAGCTTCAGATCGCTTCGGTCAGCCACGGCGCACAATCCGGCATCCTCGGTTGTGCGGTTCTCGTCCTCGACCATCTGCTCAGCGCCAGGGAAATCGATCTGCGGATCGCGGCGTCACTCCACACGTGAGTCGCTGACTTCTCGCACGCTCCGCATCAAACAATCAGACTTTTCCGGCATCGCTTGTGTTGACGCTCACACTTCTGCATAATTCATTACCTACCGATCATTCGGTTGCCGATATCGACGATGAGATCGCGCAGGAACGCTCCGAGTCAGCCAAAAGCATGCACCGAGCACACCGGCAACGTCGCAGATCGAACAGCGTTTCTCCCCTGTTCCGACTTCGCAGTTTCACCGTGTCGGTGAACCACGTGACTGGCAGAAAGTAGCTCGATGACCACAACCAGAACTGGCACCAAGCCCGCCGCGAAGGAATACGACCGCGCCGCGATGGCGTCGATGGTCGGCACCACCGTCGAGTGGTACGACTTCTTCATCTACGCCCAAGCTGCAGCCCTGATCTTTGCCGACCTGTTCTTCAAGCCGATGGGCTCGGCCGGCCAGATCGTCTCCTACGTCACGGTCGGCATCAGCTTTGTCTTCCGTCCTCTCGGTGCCATCGTGGCCGGCTATCTCGGCGACAGGCTCGGCCGCAAACGTGTCCTGGTCGCGACGTTGGCGATGATGGGTGCCGCGACGGTTCTCATCGGCGTGCTGCCGACGTATGCATCGATCGGAATCTGGGCACCGATCCTGTTGATCCTGCTTCGCGTCGTCCAAGGATTCTCGACGGGCGGCGAATGGGGCGGGGCCGCTCTTCTTGCCGTCGAACACGCACCCACCAAGCGTCGAGGATTCTTCGGAGCGTTCGTACAGATGGGAGTACCGCTCGGAATGTTGCTCGCCACCGGCGTTTTGGCACTGTGCACGTTCACCCTCACGGACGAACAGTTCACCACCTGGGGATGGCGAGTGCCGTTCCTGCTCAGCGTCGTGTTGATCGGCGTCGGCTTCTACATTCGAAGCAAGGTCAGCGAGTCACCCGTATTCGCCGAACTCAAGGAACGCCGCACCGAGAGCAACACGCCTATCCGAACGCTGTTCAAGAAACACCCGAAGAAGGTCGTACTCGCGGCGCTGTCCTTCATCGGCACAAACGGCAACGGCTACATGGTGATCGGCGGATTCATCGTCGCGTACGCAACCAAGACCTATGGCCTGGGTAAGACCGAACTACTGATTGCCACGCTCGCAAGTGCCGTCACGTGGGGCGTTTTCACCATGATCGGCGCCTACTGGTCGGATCGACGCGGCCGCACCACGGTGATGAACGTGGGCAACCTCGCAATGGTCCTCTTCGCGGTGCCGTTCTTCCTCCTCGTCGACACCGGGAATCTCGGCTGGATCTACGTGGCGATGATCCTGTTCTCGGTCGGACTCGGGCTGTCGTACGGACCTCAACCCGCGTTGTTCGCCGAACTGTTCCCGGCTTCGATCCGTTACAGCGGTGCGTCGATCTCCTACGCGGTAGGCACCATCTTCGGCGGCGCCTTTGCTCCCACCGTCGCACAGTGGCTTCTCGGCAAGACCGGTGGCACCCTTGCCATCTCGATCTACCTCGCCCTGCTGGCCGCGGTCTCGTTCGTCGCCACGATGCTCATCAAGGATCGATCAGGACGAGACCTGATGGTGTGATCGACCTGAATGTGGACGCCCAACGGCGTCGCGATGCCGGAGTTTGTCAGCCGAACTTTCGAATGGCGAACTCCGGCAACTTCTTCGCAGCATTCGCTGTACGCACGATCTTGTGGTTCTTGCCTCGCATCAGCGCCAGTTGGATCCGCGATTCGATCCAGAACGCGCCGCGAGGCGAGCGGTTCCAGGTCTTGTGCAGCAACGACTTCGTCGCTGCGACGGCGTCCGGCGAGCGAACCGCGATCTGCGACAGCAGTTCCTGTGCCGGCTTGATCGGATTGTCGCTGACTCCGCTCACGAACCCCCACTCGAGAGCCTGATTTCCGTCGAACAGTTCAGCAGTCATGGCGAGGCGTTTCACGACGTCCATTGCCGCGAGTTCGCGCATCGTGACCGTTCCGGTCATGTCGGGGATCAATCCCCACTTCGCCTCCATCACCGAGAACGTGCAATCGGGGGTGGTGAATCGAAAGTCTGCGGCGAGCGCCAATTGCAGTCCCCCGCCGAAGCAGTGCCCGTGAACGACCGCGATGACCGGCACGGGCAATTCGCGCCACACCCAGCACGCGCGTTGGAAGAGGTTGGTCTTCTGACCGGGAAACTTCGCGAAGGCCTTTGCCATCCGCCTCGGCTGCTTGCCCGCAGAAGCGAAGTCCAACCCGGCAGAGAATGCGTCACCCGCGCCTTGCAGAACCACGCCCCGAATCGAACGATCGGTTTCGATCGTTCGAGCGGCATTCACCAGCGCGTCGAGCATGTTCAGATCGAGACCGTTGAGTTTCTCCGGTCGGTTCAGCGTCACGTACGCCACCGACTGCACTACCTCGACACGAACACGATCACTCACGGCAACTCCTCCGATTCGACATATCCCCGACGAACTTACCTGAGAGTAAGTTCCCCGGGGATTCGTCATGCCATCTCGGCAAGAAGTTCCATGGTCTCTTGCCCGGCCGGGTCCGAATCAGTGGATGACGGTACGGCCACGACGGTGTCCACACCCGCCGCTCGGTACGCCTCGAGTTGCGCGCGAGCATCGGCCGCAGTTCCCACGATTCCCACCGCCGCCACCATGGCGTCGGAGACCTGACTCGAGAGCTCTCGAGGCGCGGTCCCGGCCCTGGCTGCCTCGATCACGTCCGCGAAGCCTGCGCGGACGAACATGTCCGAGTATCCGGGGGCAGCGAGATACGGCACGAGTCCACGTCTGAGTTGATCGATCGACATCTGAGTTGGGCCTTCGGTTGCCACGGCCGCCGGCGCCCACACCGACACCTGGGGCATCACCGTTTCCGTCTCAGCCGCGATCTCCTTGCACCGTGTGATCAGACGACCGGCCTGCTCCGCACTCACCAGATTGAGCACCAGTTCGTCACCCAACTCCACGGCGGCCCGAAGAGCCTTGTCTCCGAATGCCGCAACGATCAGCCGCCCACCTGGCGGCTGAAGTCGCAGCCGATATCCGCTGGTCCGCATCACCGTTCCGGCGACTTCGCCCCGTTCACCGTTCATCAGCGCTCGCACACCGCGGGCGGACTCCGCAAGTGCACGTGCCGCCCCGGATCTGCTTCGCCCATGCCATTTCTCGACCACGACAGTGCTGGAAGTACCCAACGCGATCGATACGTCACGCCCGGTCAGGTCGGATACCGACGCTGCCCCGATCGCGATCATCGCCGGATCACGAACCGTCACCGCGAGCGGGCCGACCACTAGTTCGGAGTGCTCGAATCCGGTGCCGACTGACGTCGCCAGAGCAAAGGCGTCGTACGTCGCCATCTCCCCCACCCACACTCGACCGAACCCGAGTTTGTCGGCGAGGCGTGCAGTAGCGGTCACCTCCTGCGGCGGACGGTCCTGCCACAAGCCCAGGGAGATATCGATCGTCGGCAGTCGGCTATTCGAAATCCCGCTATTCGAAATCCCGCTATTCGAAATCGGAGACAAGACCCATTCCCTTCAACAGTGTCGGACGGTCGTAGTACTCGAGCCACTCGGTGATCCGTCCGTCTGCCATGCTGAGGATTCCGACAACAGGAACGACGCCATGGGTACCGTCGAAGTGGAAGTCGTCCACTCGCTGCACAAATACCCTTCCGTCGATCACGCCGAGAGACTCGATCTTCAGTGTGATCCGTTCACACTTGCTTGCCAGTAACGCAATTCGGCCCGCAACGGCCTCCTTGCCGACAAGAGGTTCCTGCATGACACTGTGGAGCACACCGTCCTCGGCGAACAAGTCGACGACGCGTGTCCAGTCCATGACGTCCCACGCCTGGAACATCTCACGCGCCAACGCAAGCTTGTCACTGTCGTTCATCACACTCATGCCACACTCTTCTGTCGAAGCTCACGCTTGAGTATCTTTCCGGTCGAATTGCGCGGCAGTTCTTTCCGAATCTCCAGCCGCTCGGGAAGTTTGTACGACGCGATGCGCTTGTCCTTCAGGAACGCAACCAGAGCATCGAGTTCGAGTTCCGTCTCGGGTCGAAGTGTCACCACTGCTGCGACGCGCTCACCGAGTACTTCGTCGGGGTCGCCGATGACGGCCACATCCGCAACGGCCGGATGCTCGGCGATCAATCCCTCCAGTTCGGCTGGGGCGATGTTCATTCCACCGCGGATCACCAGGTCCTTGCCTCGATCCAGGTAGCGTAGGAATTGTCCGTGATCACCGGCAATCTCGAAGATGTCTCCGGTGCAGAGGAATCCGCGCTCGTCGAACGGAGACGGCCGATCGCCGAGATAGCCGGCAAAGACCGTCGGTCCGCTGATTCGCAACTCACCCGGGTGCCCGACTTCGGTGATGTCCTCGCCGGTGACCACGTCGACCAAGCGCACGTCCATCCAGTCGGAGATTCTGGTGCTCCAGCGAAAGTTCTCGACACCGAAGCGGGGGAAGTACCGTGCGCGGTCGTCCGGATCCGGCATGTCCGCAGGCGAGGAGAGCAGACTGATGCCTTCGTTGGATCCGAAGAAGTTGATGACTCCGATTCCGTATCGCTCCTGCCATCCCCGGACCATCGGAGGTTGCAGTGGCACCGAACCCGAACCGATCCGAGTCAAGCTCGACAGGTCGACCGCCGCGAGCATCGACTCGTCGGCGAGCAGCATCCACAACAGCGCAGGCGGCGCTACCGTGTACGTCACGCGCTCGGCCTCGATCTGCCCGAGGAAAACTCGAAGATCGAACGGGTGGTGCTGTACCAGTACACATCCCGTGCGGAGCCACGGCAGGAACATTCCGTTGATTCCGGCCATGTTGACCATCGGGAACGGGTTCAACAAGACGTCGCCGACGACGATGTCGGGAGCGTCGATCGTGGCCCAGCAGATGGCCAGCCACTCGTAGTGCGAACGTGGGACCCCCTTCGGTTCGCTTTCGGTCCCGGAGGTCCAACAGATCGTCATCGCATCGTTGGGGTCGTTGGGATCTTCGGTGATTCGGACATCCAATTCACTGCGCTGTGTTTCGGTGGCCGCCCGAGGACTCAGC
>NZ_CAURKP010000214.1:0-8125 GCF_963525155.1 uncultured Rhodococcus sp. | reverse complement strand
GTGGACCACCCACGCTCGCCCGGCCGTCGGCGGGTTGTGTGGGCGCGCGTCCCCCCGCACCGGCCTATCGGTTCTTCTCGTTCGACGACGAGTTTCCCGGACTCGCTCCCGTCGATGTCGGCGGTTGGTCCGTACCAGGCGAGATATACGAGGTGTCGTACGCCGAGCTGCGCGAGAAATTACTGCCGCGAGAGCCGGACGAACTCGAACTGTCAGTGATCGAACTCGAGGACGGCCGCGGCTCGCTGAGCATGGTGTGCCGATCACTGCCCCTCGTCACAGACTCAGCCCGCGAAATCACCACCCCAGGTGGCTGGCGTGCGTACCTTGCCGCGGCCGCGACCGCGTAATGGAGATACTCCAGGCCGGGATTTATCCGGGCTCCGCTGACCACTACCTCTGGTGCACACCGGACACAGTCAGCTGGGGCACTCTCCCCACCGCGACGACCGAACCTGTGCTCACCCTCGACAGCGGCGAGACTGTCACTTTCGACACGGTCTCGCAAGAAGGTCTGATGGAAGACCAAGGCCGCGACCCCGTGGCCTACTTCCGGCAATACGGAGTCCACCGCTCGAAAGTACTGGCCGACGCCATCGAATTGGCTGCATCGGACCTCCGCAAACCTACAGCGCCTAAAGCTCCACATGTGGTGCTCGGACCCGTTCACGTGCGCGGGGCCCAGCCCGGCGACTGGTTACGCGTCGACTTCCTCGAGATGACACCGCGAGTTCCCTACGGAGTGATCTCGAGCAGGCATCAGCGAGGTGCGTTGCCGGAAATCCTTCCGCGCGATGTCGACGGCAGCATTCCCGCAGTATTCAGCAAGTTCTGCCCACTCGACGACACCGCAGATCGTGCACGATTCGAATTCAGCGGTGGCGCAGCGACAATCGACATGCGGCCCTTCATGGGACTGTGCGGCGTGACACCTGCCGGTAACGAGCCTTTGAGCACCATTCCGCCAGGTCCGTTCGGCGGCAACATGGACGTGCGCGAGATGGTGGTCGGAACCTCGCTGTACCTGCCTATCCAGGTGCACGGAGCGGGTTTCTACCTGGGCGACCCGCACTTCGCGCAGGGCAACGGCGAGATCGCGCTCACTGCACTCGAAGGGTCGCTGCGGGTCACCGCCCGACTGACCGTCGTGAAGACTCTGTCTCAGCCCCGTGCCGCGATGCCCTTCGTCGACACCGACGATCACTGGATCATCCTCGGGATGAACGAGAGTCTGGACGAGGCGATGCGTCAATGCGCGGAACTCTCGGTCGATTTCCTCGCCTCGTACACCGGTATGACACCCAGTGAGGCCTACCTGTATCTCAGTGCAGCGGGCGACTTTTCGGTGACGCAGGTAGTAGACCTGGTCCAAGGTGTCCACTGCTCGATACGCAAGAAAGACTTTCGTTCACTCGATCGACCCTAGGAGTACCGTGACCCGGAATTCATCGCTGCCCCTCGCCGCACCGCTGCCCCTCGTCCTGGGCGGACACGCAGTGCCCACGTTGCACAATGCGACCCTCGTCGACGGACGGATCGTCGATGTTCATATCGTGGGCGGGCGAGTGTATGACGTCGTACCCGCGCAAGGGCTAGTGCCAAGCGAGGACGACCTCGACCTCACCGGATTTCTCCTGCTCACGGCGCCGGCAGAGCCGCACGCGCATCTGGACAAGGCACTATCGTTCGACGAGATCCGGCCACCTGCTGGTGATCTCGGTTCCGCAATCGAAACCTGGGAAAACCACACACCGTCCCTGACCGTCGAGAGTATTGCCGAGCGCGCCCGACGCGCGGCATTGTTGCTGCTGGGCAACGGAACGACCGCGGTGCGATCACACGTCAATCTCCTACGAGGCGACCAGCCGTTACGTGGAATTCAGGCACTGGTGAAAGTCCGTGAGGAACTCTCGAGCGTCATGGATATTCAGCTCGTGGCGATGACGCCGTACGTCGTGGGCGACGAGGCAGTACATGCAGCCCTCGACCTCGGCGTCGATTTCTTGGGTGGGCATCCGCACCAAACACCCGACCCCAGCGGAAATCTGCAGCGACTGTTGGCAATAGCACGTGATCGCCGCGTCGGCGTCGACATGCACACCGACGAGCAAACCAACCCGACGATGCTCACGCTCGAGGAGCTTGCTCATTCCGTCCGGGACTGGCCGAGTTCGATGCCGGTGACCGCCGGACACTGCGTCAGTCTGGGAATGGTCACGCCGGAAGTGCTGGCCCGCGTGATCGAAGCGGTCAAAGAGAGCAACGTCGGGATCGTCAGCCTGCCGATCACCAATCTGTACCTACAGGGCTGGGACACCCCTGTGGCAATGCCGCGTGGTCTCACCGCCGCGCGGGCATTGATCGATGCCGGTGTACGGTTCGGCGCCGGCGCCGACAACGTTCGTGACCCTTACAACCCGCTCGGACGCAGCGATGCTCTCGAGACAGCGATGTTGCTGGTCACTGCCGGGCATCTGTCTGTCGAGGAGGCCTATCGGGCCGTCAGCGACGGCGCCCGTGACGTCATGTCACTTCCGAAGTCGGGAATCGAGAAAGATGCACAGGCCGAATTGTTAGCCATCCGTGCGGAAAGCCTCGAAGAAGCCGTTGCGGCCGCACCTCAAGACCGGATCGTGCTGCACCAAGGAAGACTCGTGTCGATGAGCAGAACCCAACGAGGGTTCTGCGAGTTCTGAGTTCACACGGCACCGGTTGGCGTAGCGAACGCACCGACCTGAAAAACTCTCTTTTCACAGCGTAAGTGCACGGCGGTTTCAAGAACCCAGCGCAACACTGCTGATGAGTTCGTTCAGTTTCTCACGAGGGGTATGGAATCCGTGAATCTTCCGGGGGCGGTTGTTGAGCTGCTCGACCATTGCCTCGATCGCGTCGTCGGATACGTTGTTGAAGTTAGTGCCCTTCGGGTAGTAGTCGCGGATTAGGCCGTTCAGGTTCTCGTTCGAGCCTCGTTGCCAGGGCGAATGCGGGTCGCAAAAGAACACGGGGCATCCGGTCGCGATCGTGAAGTCTTTGTGTCTCGACATCTCCTGCCCCTGATCCCAGGTCAGAGTTTTCCTGAGATGTTCTGGGAGGCGCATGATTTGGTTGCGGATGACGTCGATCACGGTGGCCGAGTCGCGGACGCCGGGTAGCCGTTCTATCAACGCGAAGCGCGTGTTCCGCTCGACGAGCGTGACGATCCCGGAGTTTGCGGGACCGACAACGAGATCGCCTTCCCAATTCCCAGGGACAGCACGATCCGCCGCGGAAGCGGGCCGGTCCGTGAGCCGGGCCCCCGCTAACCACGGTCGGACATCGCGGGATGGCAATCGTGAGGCAGGTGTCCTGCGAGAACGGCCTGAACGCAACGCCTTGGCGACGGTCAATTCGTGCCGTAACGATCCCCGGCCTTGGACATAGAGGGCTTGGTAGATTGTTTCGTGGGACACCCACAACTGCGGCTGGTTGGGGAACATCATCCGTTGTCTCCCTGCGATCTGCTGCGGAGAGTGCTTCTCGTTCAAGCCTGTGACGACGAGTGACCGCAGCTCATGGCAATCAAGTTTGCGTGCCCTTGTTCTCACGCGCGAGCGCATCGTGTGGTGATGCGCGACACCGGCATGGTATCTCGTCTCTCGCGACCCGCCGCGCCCTCGCCCGGTCTCGACTCTGTGACGTCCAAGCTCCCGTGAAATTGTGGACGCGGCAACGTCCAGGTGCCGGCCGATCGCTCGTATCGACCACGCGGGCGTGCTGTTGATCGCCATCTCGATGAAGACACGGTCCTGGTGAGTCAAGCGACGGTATGCGCGTTGAGGATTCAACGCTGACGTTGACGTAGTGACAGGCTCGATGCCGCCTCGGGCTCCCATACGGATCACCATGCCCGCTAGCCTGGCCCACTCGACGACCGCTCCCGTGTTCACACCGAATCGGCTCGCCGTTTCCTGAGCGGAAGCACCCATAAGAAGCATCGAATACGCGATGCACCGATCGTTCCACGAAACCGTCACGACAACCTCCGCATGAAGGTGTTGCGTTGGCTTCTTGAAACCGCCCACCTTTCGTTGTTCAACACTTCTGCAATACAAGGCCCCGCGAAAGATGTGGGCTGACAACCGGATTGCATACATCCCTAGCCGAGCAATTCGGAACTCATCCCACATCGGAGCACCGCGACTGAATGGGTTGCGCCGCAGCAGCGCTACGCATCGATTAACGCTTTCTGCACGTGATGCAAATATTATTGATAAATCTGAAGCCCTCTTTTCGTGGTCAAGGCATGACTCGCATCGCGGGTTCGCCTGCGGTGCGGAGCCCGGTAGATGTTGTCAAGTTGTCTGGGATACAGCAGTTTTCGGGCGCAGCAGGCCAATTGATGCTCCTAGGGTGTCAAATCGGTGTTTCGGAGCCATGTTTCGTAGGTGGTGAGGAAGGTAGCGTCGTGGACCCGTCCGTTTTCCGCGAGTGAAATCTTGGCGATGCTGACGCCCAAGGCTGCGGCCGCCTGAACTTGGATGAGTCCGCGTTCTTGGCGGAGCGGTCGAAGCTTTCGGTGATCGACAACGGGGACGGGGCTACTGATGAGTGTGAAAGACTTCTCGAGCGATCACGCGTTTGAGCTCTCTTGGTCAAGTCGCGGTGACAAGCAGTTGTTCGCCGCGGTGTCGGCAAGGAGCGTAGGGGGTGTCGGTGGTCCAGCAGGCCCAGATCACTCGGACCCATCCACGGGCGAGTATCCGTACCGCGTGTGGGTGCCGAGCACCCCGCGAACGGGCACGCCGGTAGCAGTCGCCAGCCCACGCCGAGCTGTGTCGTGAGTTGTCGGCGAAGCCTGTAATCGCGGCGCGTGCCGGCTTGTTGGCGGTATAGCGGAAGCCGACGCTGCGGGATTTTCCCGAGGCCCTCGTGACCGGTGCGGCCCCGCACAGGGCGGCGACCTGTTCGCCGGTAGTCGCATCGCTCGAGCAGGGCCCGATCTCTGCGATGAGCGCCGCGAGGCTGACGTTGGCGACGCGCGGAAGGGACTCGAAGAGCACAGTTTTGGGATGGGCAGCCAGGGCGTCCGCGAGTTCGTGCTCAAGACGGGCGATTTCGGTGTTGAGCAGGGCGATCTGGGCGATTGATCCACGAATGATCGCTTCGAGTACCTTCGGCGCGATGGGGTTCGCGGCGGCGGGCGCTGCCCGGAGCCGCCCGACGAGTTCGGCCCGCGGACTTGCCGCCACGGTAGCTGTGCCGATGGCAGAACTGGCGCATCCGACCTTCACCGAGAAGTGCCGCCGACTGTGGGGTGGGGTAGTCGGCCAAGAATGCCAGTGCGACTTGGGATGTCAGCTTCTGGAATACCTTCGCCGCGCCGGGCCAGTGCTCGGACAAGATGGCCCACAACTGATTCGAGGACGCCGTGCGCGCCTGGACCAGCACGGTTCGTGCGCGAACGTGTGTGGCAAGTTCCCTGGTGGCCTGCGCTACCGGTTCGACCCGGCGCAGGCGGTGATTGTCGGTGCGGGCGTAGTCGGCGAGCATGATGTGACAGCCTTCGCTCCTGCCGAACCCCACCGTGGCCGCGCAGCCTTGAAAGATGCCGGTTCGATCATCAGTACGGGATGCCCTGCGCTGGCAATGCGCCCTACGACCAGACCCTCACCACGCTCGACCGCCACCGGGAGCCGGGCCGGATCACCCAGTTGGGAGAGTTCGGCGAAGAGCGCCGCGATGCCTTTCTCGGTGTGCTCGATCATCCAGGTCTTGATTACCGTCCCGTTGTCGTCGATTAAGCAGACGCCGTGCCGAGTTGAACCCCAATCCCATCCACAGAACATGTGTTGACCTCCAGGTCCGAATACCGTCGCTGGAGCCGGGCAGGGCGTCGGTTCCTCATTGTTCGGCCCTCGTGGGGCTGCTCTCTCGCGCCGATCACACTCCCCGGCAACGGCGAGGGCGACCTGCTCAAACGGGCCATCGAGTGGCTAGACAGCGTGGCCGTCCCCCGTCGTTCCCGACGAACGAGCCGACATGGCCCGCATTACCCATACTCATCCAATGAGGCAGCGGAGGATTTCCTTGGTTCCCTTGCCTTCCTGCTGCTTACGTTGAATATAGTCGCGGGTTCGTTGGTCGTAGGTCATTCGCGTGAGGGCGATTTGATGGAGGGCGGAGTTTGCATGCCGGTCGCCGCCGCGACCCCGCCGGTGACGAGTGGTCTTGCCACTGGAAGCCGGAATAGGGCTCGTCCCACAGAGTGCTGCAAAAGACGCTTCCGACTTCAGTCGATCGGTGTTTCCACCGGCGGTGATCAATAGTTGTGCGGCGGTGACGGTTCCAATGCCCTTCGTCTGCGCCAGCCCCGGGTTGATCGCAAGCACCAGCTGCTCGAGATCGGCCTCAAGTACGTCGATTTCCGCGGTGAGGTGCTGGTACCGGCGCGCCAGAGATTTCAACGACGACATGATTGTGCGGGTGAGCATGTTCTCTTCCGATGCCGGCCTCGTGCGGGCCAAGGCGGGGAACAATGCCGTGTCGGCGGTACTTCGGTACCGGGCCCGAATCTGCTCGGGTGCGGTGACCAGCAGACTTTTGATCTGAACGCGAGTGGCAGTTCGTGCTTTGACCGCACTGCGACGCGCTGCGTGGATGTAGCGGGCGGCCTCGACGAGACCGTCGAGTTGTTTCGGTTCCGGATGATCGTCGGTGGCCAAAGCCGCTGATGCGGCTGCATAGGCGTCGACCTGATCTGTTTTCCTTGCATACGCCGCACTTGCCGATTCGGACGGATCACCTCGACCACACGGACCCCGGAATCCTTCAAATGCTGGGTGATCCCAGCGCCGTACGAGTGGGTGCCTTCAACTCCGACCCGTCGGACAAGGCCGAACGCGGCGATGTACGCGGCGATCGCCTTGTAGCCTTTCAAGGTTGTCGAGAATCCCGCGTCTCCTAGCCTGCGACCGGTGGTATCGATCACGGCGACATGATGGGTGTCGGCGTGGGTGTCGATCCCGGCGATGACTTCCAACTCGATCATTGTCATGATGGAAAGTGCCTTCCTGTTACCAAACGAGGGCTCGCCGGTCAGGAAGGGCAGACAAGACGTTGACGGGGCTTCTACCCAAGCTCCTGACTTGTTCAATGGAAACCAGGACAACCGGGATCTGCAATCTCGTAAAGTCCACGGTGTCGGTCGGCGCAGGCTCGCAAGCTCCTTGCCGCCCCAATCGGGTGATTGGCTCACTTATAGCGTGCCCTTCCGATCGACACCGGCCTACGGTGTGGTTCGACAGAGGCGTGAAACGATCAACTTCAAGTCAGGATGCCCACCGCAGGTGCACACCGAAACCGCACCCGGACAACAGGAGCATCCGAATTAATCATCATCGGAATCGACCCGCACAAAGCATCATTGACAGCCGTCGCCGTCGACAACAGCGGCGAGACAATGGCCCGCCGCAGGTTCGCTGTCAATTCCGGTACTGCCACGCAACTGCGGAAATGATCACACAGATGGGCCGAGCGGCGTTTCGCCGTCGAAGGCGCCAAGGGATTGGGGCGCGGTATCGCACAAATACTGCTCGCCGACGCTGAACACGTCGTCGACGTACCGTCCACCCTCGCCATGCGTGTGCGCGTGCTCGATACCGGCGGAGGACGCAAGACAGATGTGGACGATGCACGTACTGTCGCATTGACGGCATTGCGCCACAAGGGATTGCACGCGGTTCGGTACGAGGATCAGTCGAGGGGGCCTTGACCCCGGAAACTGGACACGGGGTTTGTGATTACGCGGCTTGCTGCAGGCTATCGGATGTGTGAGCGGTTTCGTAGTCGGTGGGACTGAGATAGTCGCAGTACGAGTGTCGACGCCAGGTGTTGTAACGGGTGACCCACCGGAACACCGCCAGCCTCGCCACCCGGGGCGATTCCCAGCGGGCTGCTCCTTGTAGGGTCTCCCGTTTGAGTGTCGCATTGAACGACTCGGCCAGGGCATTATCTGCGCTCGTGCCCACCGCTCCCATCGATTGCGCGACACCCAACTTCGCGCAGAGCATCGCGAAACCCTTTGAGGTGTACTGATTGGGCTCAATCGGTGGACGCAACATTCGAGGTCAGGAGGGTGTTGTGGGTC
>NZ_CAURKP010000213.1:0-8139 GCF_963525155.1 uncultured Rhodococcus sp. | reverse complement strand
CGCCCTCGTGCAACCCGCCTTGGGGAATTGTGCAGGGCATGTTCACCACCACCGCACCCCCCACCCCCGAAACGGGCCCCCCCGCCCCCCCCCGGGCGGCCGCTTTCGACGTGCTCAGGGGATCAGCTGAGGCGCTCGATCACCATTGCCATGCCCTGTCCGCCGCCGACACACATGGTCTCGACGCCGAAGGTCTTGTCCTGCTCCTGCAGGTTGTTGATCAGGGTGTTGGTGATACGGGCACCGGTCATACCGAAGGGGTGACCCAGGGCGATCGCGCCACCGGAGATGTTGAGCTTGTCCTCTTCGATGCCCAGTTCGCGAGCGGATCCGAGGACCTGCACTGCGAATGCCTCGTTGATCTCGAACAGGTCGATGTCGGAGATCGACTTGCCGGCGATCTTCAGGGCGTTCTTGACGGCCTGGATCGGGCCGAGGCCCATGATCTCGGGGGACAGGCCCGAGACGCCGGTGGAGACGATGCGAGCGAGCGGGGTCAGGCCGAGTGCCTTTGCCTTGGTGTCGGACATGATCACCAGTGCGGCTGCGCCGTCGTTGAGCGGGCAGGCATTGCCGGCGGTGACGGTGCCGTCGGGGCGGAAGACGGGCTTGAGGCCGCTGATGCCCTCGTAGGTGGTGCCGGCGCGGGGGCCGTCGTCCTTGGAGACGACGGTGCCGTCGGCGAGCGTGACGGGCGTGATCTCACGCTCGAAGAAGCCGCGAGCGATGGCTTCCTCGGCGCGGTTCTGGCTGCGAACTGCCCAGCGGTCCTGGTCTTCGCGGGTGATTCCGGTGGCGGAAGCGACGTTCTCCGCGGTCTGGCCCATACCCAGGTACACGTCGGGGATCAGGCCCTCTTCGCGAGGATCGGTCCAGGCGACTCCACCTTCGGCGAGCTTGGCGCTACGGGCCTGCGCTGCGTCGAAGAGCGGATTCTTGGTGTTGGGGAGGCCGTCGGCGTTGCCGGTGATGAAGCTGGAGACGGACTCGACGCCGGCGGAGATGAAGACGTCGCCCTCGCCTGCGCGGATGGCGTGCAGAGCCATGCGGGTGGTCTGCAGCGAGGAGGAACAGTAACGGTTGACCGTGACACCGGGGAGGAAGTCGTAGCCGAGCTGGACGGCGACGACGCGGGCGATGTTGAAGCCCGACTGACCGGCGGGCTGGCCGCAACCGAGCATGAGGTCGTCGATCTCGGTGGGGTCGAGCTCGGGGATCTTTGCCAACGCGGCGGCAACCATCTGAGTTGCGAGGTCATCCGGGCGGATGTCCTTGAGCGAACCCTTCATTGCGCGGCCGATGGGCGACCGTACTGCTGAGACGATTACTGCCTCGGGCATGAAAACTCCTTTTGTGTACTGCTCGAGGGCGGCTTGAAACGCCGTCGAGCAGGGCAAGTTGAATGCAGCTTCGACTTACAATTTACGTTGCTGCTCCCAGATGGTGGTCACGCAGTCTCACTCAGTTGACGTCGGGGCGCTGACCTGCGGGTTTGGTGCGTCTCGCGAAGGCTTTCCACTGGGTTGCCGCCGCCGTCAGTCGGGCCGCGACGGTGCGGGCTTGCGCCGCCTCCGAAACGTGGGGGAGCTCGGGTAGCGGGCCACCCTGCCATTCACCCAGAGCCGACGCGAGAACCGGGACGATCTGCTTCGCCGCGAGTTCGTATCCGGCCGCGGACGGATGGAAACGGTCGGCCGAGAACATCGTGTCGGGCGAGGCCAGGAATTCCTTGGCCAGCAGGTCGGCCAGTGGAACGGGATGACCCCCGGCGTTTCTGGTCGCGGCCGCCTGGGCGAGTGCGAGGCGATGGCCCCATTCACGCACCACGGAGCGCAGAGGTTGCGGGATCGCCGTGACCACCCCCAGATCCGGGCAGGTGCCGACAACAACGACGGCGCCGCTCTCGCGTAAGCGTCGAACCGCGTCGCCGAGGCGTTTAGCCGACGCGTGAATCGCGTTCTTGGCGGTGACGTCGTTGGCGCCGATCAGGATCACCGCAGCGTCCGGGGGAGGACCGGCGACGAACATGGCGTCAACCTGCCCACTCAACCCGCGGGAGGTGGCGCCCCCGATGGCCTTGGTGCTCAAACGGATTCGCTTCCCGGTTTCACTCGCAAGCAGCTTCGCGACCTGAACACCCGGTACTTCCGAGGCCGTCAGCGCGCCGACGCCGGCCGCAGACGAATCGCCGAAGATCATCAAGTGGAGATCGAAGGGCACGGCCCGCCACCAGAGTTCCGGGTTGTCGGCGCCGGGTGCGTACACCCCGTCCGCCTCGGGTGGCTTGGCGATATTGCGACCGATCACCCCGCGGGCCGCCCCCGCCTGCGACATCAGATAGTTGTAGCCCAACCAGGAGAGCGTGCCTGCACTCGATCCGGCCACCACCGTGGCCACCGACGCTTTCAGTCCGGTTCGACTCACACTTGCCAATCTAGCCGGATTGCACCACCTTCGCCCGACGTCCGCGCGCACCGTTTTCTTTCATCTGGGAACATGGACGAATGCGCATCGCGGAACACGTCGTCGACCTCATCGGCAACACCCCACTCGTCAAGCTCACGTCCGTCACGGGCGAAAACTTCGGCACGGTGGCAGCCAAGGTCGAATACCTCAACCCTGGCGGTAGCTCCAAGGACCGCATCGCCGTCAAGATGATCGACGCAGCCGAGGCTTCGGGTGAACTGAAGCCGGGCGGCACCATCGTCGAGCCGACCTCGGGCAACACCGGAATCGGCTTGGCGCTCGTGGCGCAAAAGCGTGGATACAAGTGCGTTTTCGTCTGCCCAGACAAGGTCAGCGAAGACAAGCGCAACGTCCTGCGCGCCTACGGCGCCGAGGTGGTCGTGTGCCCCACGGCCGTCGCGCCGGACAACCCGAACAGCTACTACAGCGTCTCCGACCGCCTCACCCGTGAGATCCCCGGCGCCTGGAAGCCCAACCAGTACTCCAACCCGGGCGGACCGGAGAGCCACTACGAGACCACCGGCCCCGAGATCTGGGCCGACACCGACGGCAAGATCACGCACTTCGTCGCGGGCGTCGGCACCGGCGGCACCATCACCGGCACCGGCCGCTACCTCAAGGAAGTTTCGGGCGGCAAGGTCAAGGTCATCGGCGCAGACCCCGAGGGCTCCGTCTACTCCGGCGGCACCGGTCGTCCGTATCTGGTCGAAGGCGTCGGCGAAGACTTCTGGCCGTCGGCATACGACCCGTCCATCCCGGACGAGATCATCGCCGTCTCGGATGCCGATTCCTTCGAGATGACGCGTCGCCTCGCCCGCGAGGAGGGACTGCTGGTCGGCGGTTCCTGCGGTATGGCCGTCGTCGCTGCCCTCGAAGTAGCCAAGCGTGAGGGCCCCGACGCCCTGATCGTCGTCCTCCTCCCGGACGGTGGCCGCGGCTACCTGTCCAAGATCTTCAACGATCAGTGGATGGCGTCGTACGGATTCCTGCGCACCCCACTCGACGGCAAGACCAACGTCCCCACCGTCGGCGACGTTCTGCGTGGCAAGTCGGGCGAGCTGCCGGACCTCGTTCACACCCACCCGTCGGAGACCCTGCGCGATGCGATCGAGATCCTGCGCGAGTACGGCGTGTCCCAGATGCCCGTCGTGGGTGCGGAACCGCCGGTCATGGCGGGCGAGGTCGCCGGAAGTGTGTCCGAGCGGGATCTGCTGAGCGCGGTCTTCGAAGGCCGTGCGCACCTTGCGGATTCCGTCGAGAAGCACATGAGCAAGCCGTTCCCGCTCATCGGTTCCGGCGAGCCGGTCTCGGCTGCCACGAAGGCGCTCGGTGACACCGACGCACTCATGGTCGTCGACGACGGCAAGCCGGTCGGTGTCATCACGCGCCACGATCTCCTGGGTTTCCTGAGTTCGGATTCCTGAGTTCGGATTCCTGCGCCGGCACCGGCGCCATTAGGCTGGGGACCATGAGTGAGCAACGCAGCAAGGCCGACAACATCAGCTGGCAGGGTTTCTCCACGAAAGCGGTGCATGCGGGTTACGAACCCGATCCGCTGACCGGTGCGGTCAACGTGCCGATCTACGCGAGTTCCACCTTCGCCCAGGACGGCGTCGGTGGAATGCGCAGTGGCTTCGAGTACGCGCGAACGGGTAACCCCACCCGTCGCCCACTCGAGGCGAACCTCGCAGCGCTCGAATCCGGAACCTACGGCCGAGCGTTCAGTTCGGGAATGGCGGCCACCGACTGCCTGCTCCGTTCGGTACTTCGACCGGGCGATCACCTGGTCATCCCCGACGACGCGTACGGCGGAACCTTCCGCCTCATCGACAAGGTCTTCACGCAGTGGGGGATCGAGTACACCCCGGCTCCGGTGTCCGACGTCGATGCGGTGCGCGCGGCGATGAAGTCCAACACCAAGCTGGTCTGGGTCGAGACGCCCACGAACCCGCTGCTCAATATCGGTGACATCGAGCTCCTTGCCGAGGTCGCCCACGAGGGCAACGCAAAGATCGTGGTGGACAACACCTTCGCGTCGCCGTACCTGCAGCAGCCGCTGCAGCTCGGTGCCGACATCGCGCTGCACTCCACGACCAAGTACATCGGCGGACACTCCGACGTGGTCGGTGGCGCTCTCGTCTGCAACGACGAAGAACTGGACACCGCGTTCGCCTTCCTGCAGAACGGATCCGGCGGCGTTCCCGGCCCGTTCGACGCGTTCCTGACATTGCGCGGAATCAAGACACTGGCGCTGCGCATGGAGCGTCACAGCGACAACGCGGAGAAGGTCGTCGAATTGCTCGACGGTCACCCCGCGGTTGCCGGCGTCATCTATCCGGGACTGGCTTCGCATCCGTCGCACAAGGTCGCGGCCAAGCAGATGCGACGCTTCGGCGGCATGATCTCCGTCCGCCTCAAGGGCGGCAAGGCGGCGGCTCTCGACCTGTGCTCGCGCACCGAGATCTTCACGCTGGCAGAATCTCTCGGCGGAGTCGAATCCCTCATCGAATTCCCCGGTGCGATGACCCACGCCTCGACGGCCGGTTCCGCTCTCGAGGTTCCCGACGATCTGGTTCGCCTGTCGGTCGGCATCGAAGACGCCTCCGATCTGGTCGGCGACATCGAGCAAGCGCTGTCCTGATCTTCGCTCTACAGTAATTCGACTTCGAATCTGCAGTGCGCCTTCACACCTCACGAGGGTGTGGAGGCGCACTTTCTGGAGGCATGCGTGAATCTCGAACAGATAAAGGCTGCACAGCAACTGCTCGCCCCGGTCATGCGACGCACCCCGGTCGTAGCCTCGCGAGTGTTGTCCGAAACCACCGGCTTCGCCGTGAGCTTGAAATGTGAAAATCTGCAGCGCACCGGCTCTTTCAAACCGCGCGGTGCGTACAACCGCATTGCCAATCTTTCCGCAGAGGAACGGGCAGCGGGCGTGGTGGCGGCCAGTGCCGGTAACCATGCGCAGGGAGTTGCCTGGTCTGCAACAGAATTGGGAATCAAGTCGACCGTCTTCATGCCGACGGGTGCGCCGCTGCCGAAGTTGGTGGCCACCAAGGCATATGGAGCTCAGGTCCACCTGCACGGTTCGACTGTCGACGAAGCGCTCGTGGCCGCTCGCGAATTCGCGGACCGAACCGGAGCAGTTCTGGTCCACCCGTTCGACCACGAGGACGTCGTGGCGGGGCAGGGGACTGTGGGGCTCGAAATCCTCGAGCAACTGCCCGAGGTCGGCACGATTCTCGTTCCCACCGGCGGCGGCGGTTTGATCGCCGGAGTGGCCGCAGCAGTCAAAGCTGTACGCCCGCAGGTCCGCATCGTCGGAGTGCAGGCCGAGACCGCGGCTGCCTGGCCGGCGTCGTTGGCAGCCGGGAAGCCGACCGCCTTGGCGTCGATGTCCACGATGGCAGACGGTATCGCCGTTGGCTGCCCTGGCGAGGTTCCGTTCGCCGAAGTTGCCGCCCATGTCGACGCCGTGGTGACGGTCAGCGAGGAAGCGCTGTCCAAAGCGCTCCTGCTGTGCCTCGAACGCGCCAAGCTCATCGTCGAACCGGCCGGCGTCGCGGCCGTCGCGGCCTTGATGACCTGTACTCCGGAGGAGCTGGGACTGACAGGGCCGGTGTGCGCCGTGCTTTCCGGCGGCAACATCGATCCGCTACTTCTCACGCACGTCATCTCGCACGGTCTGCGAGCGGCCGGACGGTTCCTCGGTGTTCACATCACCATCGACGATCGGCCGGGCGCACTGGTCTCGTTGCTGGAAGTGGTTCGAGCGAACGGCGCCAGCGTGGTCGATGTCATCCATTCCCGTACCGGTGGCGAACTTGCACTCGACGAAGTGGAAGTCTTCCTCACCGTCGAGACGCGTGGTCCGGACAACAAGGCGGAACTTCTGACGGCCTTCGACCGCGCCGGTTACGCAGTACGACTGCAGAACTGAGGCGAGTTACTCGTCAGGCCAGCCGCCCAGAACCGTCACGCGATACTCCTGGTCGACCAGCCTGGCGGGTACGTCGAGTTGATGTAGCCAGTCGATGGCCGAACCGCCCATGCCGACCGCAACCCGACTGAATGCGGCGGCCTGGGCGCAGGAAGATGCAATCACCGACACCGTGCGCCACATCGGCGTCGCCGTCGATTCGCGGTGCAGTGGCTTGACGGTGCTGGCCGTGGCGATCCCGCAGTCGGAAGGAAGTGCTACCTGGCAGGTCGGGTCGCCGGGCAGGTCTTGCACCTGAATCTGCCAGCCGTCTTCCGGCGCCGGGCCGGCAACCGCGATGTCCCCGCCGAGGCCGACCAGCACGCCACACCCGAGAAGAGTCGCAGTGGACGCGGCACAGTGGTCCGCTGAACTGGCGCGGGCCGTCGCGGACAGATCGAGAACGACGTCGTCCGGGCTGTACACGCGGTTGTTCTCGACGCGAATCTTCCACCAGGAGTGAGGGTCTGCCGACCCGGCCGTCGGCGTGAGTTTGCCGTCGGTCAGTCGTGCGACAGCCAACGCGTCTTCGAGGAAGTGCGCGAACATCGGGGTCACGGCGACGCCGTCGACGTTGCTCGCGGCGCTGACATAGGTACGAATCTCGGAGTCGGCACGATCTCGATTGGTGGCGGCGTCGGCAGCGGTGAGGTACCCGCGAACCAGGCTGGCCGCGGAGGGAAGGACTTCAGGGTCGGTGACGACGACCCGGGCCTGAACCCCCCACGTGAGCCACTCGGAGGCCGAGCGCGGAGTACTCACGAACCGTTGGAGACGGCGTCCGGGGTTCCGAATCCGGCGACCACGACGGGCCGCTTCGCTACGGGATTCTTGGTGTGAGAAGCCGACGTGTCCGGCGCGAGTGCCGTGGCAGTGGGAGAAGAAACGAGTGAAAGTCCGCCGCTTGCGAGTGCTCCCGCCACAGCCGTGGCTGCGAGGGCGAGGCGAACGGGTCGATACACCGTAGTGCGTCCCCGGGCGGGTCGTGGCCGATCGTCGCTCATGGACTCAGCTTGCACGCCGAACCTGAGAAAAGCCTTGGCGTCTGTAGTCATTTGCGTAACGCCCGCCGAGATAAATGAGACATTGGTTACAGGAGTCGCGAGACTGAGCCGTGTCGAATGCATGTTCGAAAGAGTAGATGTTCGCACCGACAAGTTTCGGGTACGACCACGTACATGGATTTTCAGAGGTTTATCGGAGGTTCGGATGGCAGTCGGTGTCCTGGCGATCGCTGTGTCGATCGGCACCGCACTGGGCGTGATGAGTGGAACTCTCGGAGCGCCCGCACAAGTCGAGAAGAACGAGTCTTCGAATGCTGCAGTCTCACTTGCAGCCTGGAACGGACCGGCACGAACTCAGGACACACCTGAGGGAATCGTGCCTTCCGTACCCTCCAACTTTCCGGGAGCGACATTGGCGCCCGTGGGAGCGGTGGCAGTGTTCGCGCCGTGGATCAAAAAGGCCGGTGCTCTGTGCTCGGAGATCACGCCCGCGGTGATCGCCTCGCTGTACTCGGTCGAGAACGGATTCAAGTACGGACCCGATACCGACATCTCACCGGAAGGTGGGCGCGGGCCTGGCCGCTTCACCACCGCAGCGTGGACGGCATACGGCAAGGACGGTGACGGCGACGGAAAGATGGACATCCTGGGCGTTGCCGATCCGGTGATGACAACCGGATACCGGTTGTG
>NZ_CAURKP010000212.1:0-8142 GCF_963525155.1 uncultured Rhodococcus sp. | reverse complement strand
ATCGAGGATCAGACGCAGGCCAACAAGACCGCGTTCCTCGACTTGATGGCAAAGGTCCGCACCGGCGGCTTGCAAGTCGAAGGAACCGGCTCGATGATGCAGGTGCAGGCCGCGGGCGGTCTGTCGGAGATGCTCGGCTTCGCGGTGGCGTTCATCGTGATGATCGTGGCGTTCGGTGCACTCATCGCGGCGTTCATCCCGTTGTTCACTGCAATTCTGGGAATTGCGCTGGCCACTCTGACTGTCACCCTCGGCTCGGGCTTCTTCGACATCAACGAAGGCGTCACGGGAATCGTCACGATGATCGGCATCGCAGTCTCGATCGACTACGCGTTGTTCATCGTGTCGCGCTACCGCAGTGAGCTCAACCTGGGCGGAACCAGGGAAGCCGCCGCCGGACGCGCAGTAGGTACTGCCGGTTCGTCTGTCGTATTCGCAGGCCTGACAGTGGTGGTTGCGCTGGCGGCCCTGGCGGTGGTCGGGGTTCCGATGATCACGCAGATGGGAATCTCGGCAGCGGTTGCCGTCATCATCGCTGTGCTCGGCGCAATCACATTGATCCCAGCGGTTCTGGGTATCTTCGGCCGATTCGCGTTCTCGCCTCGTATCCCCGGGCTGCGCCACGGTGACGAGCCCGAGACGATGGAATCCAACGGACATCGCTGGGCCAAGATAGTCACCAAGTACCCGTGGCCGATCGCGGGTGCTGCGCTGGTGCTTCTGGTGATCGCGGCTATTCCGATGACGAAGCTCGAACTCGGACTCTCGTTCACTCAGGACGAAGAGCGGCCGGCACTTGCCCTGCTGCAACGTGGGTTCGGTGAAGGCGTCAATGGCGAATTGTTCGTCGTGCTCGACGCGCCTGACGGCACCGACATCACCGCGATTGCCGAAGGCACTGTCGCGCACATCAAGGGCCTCGACAACGTCGCAACTCCGGATCAGTTGATGTGGGTCGGAAACGGACCCGACGCGGCAAACCCGATGGCGGGCGCCAACTCTGCGCTCATCGCGGTCACCCCGCAGATGTCACCGAGCGGCCCCGAAACTCACGAGCTGATGAATCAGATCCGGGACTACGGATCGACGGTGAAATCGGAAGGCGCAGAACTCGGTGTAGCGGGGCAAACCGCGATCGTTGCCGACATGTCGTCGAAGCTCAGTTCCGCGCTCATCCCCTATCTCATCGTGGTGGTCGGGCTGGCGTTCATCATCATGATGGTCGTCTTCCGCTCGATCCTGGTGCCGCTGACCGCAACTCTCGGATTCCTGTTTTCCGTCTGTGCGACCTTCGGCGCCACGGTGGCCATCTTCCAGGAGGGCGACTTCGGGCTGATCGAGCACACACAACCCATCATCTCGTTCCTGCCGATCTTCATGATCGGTGTGGTCTTCGGATTGGCGATGGACTATCAAGTGTTCCTCGTGACGCGAATGCGCGAGGAATACGTGCACGGATTGTCGGCCAAGGACGCCATCATCTCCGGCTACACCCATGGTGCTCGCGTGGTCGCGTCGGCGGCCATCATCATGATCTCCGTGTTCGGTGCATTCATGCTGTCCTCGGAGACGACAAGCAAGATGATGGGCTTCGGTCTCGCGGCGGCAGTCTTCTTCGACGCCTTCATCATCCGCATGATCGTGATTCCTGCCGTCATGTCGATCCTCGGTGATTCGGCGTGGAAGTTGCCCGCGTGGCTCGACAAGATCCTGCCGAACGTCGACATCGAGGGTGAAGCGATTCGGCGGATTCCGATCGAGCAGGATCCGGATTCCGATCCAGACCCGAATCAGGTGCCTGTGAGGGTGTAAGCACTCAGGCAGTCAGAACGGGGTGCCGGTTGCACAGCAACTGGCACCCCGTTCTTCTGTGTTCATACGGAGCCCGCGCGATAGGAAACCATCCGGTTGGTAACAGAGATCGCTGTGATCGCGACAGGACATCCAGAGGCGACGCGCATCGGGAGCGGGCCGTGACGGTGACTGCGAGGGTACGTGTCGAAGGAGCAAACCGATTTGAAGCGGGCCGAGAAGTGGACCTTCGCGCTGACGGTCGTCTCCCTGATCGCCGGTGGGACAGTGGTTGCCGGGCTGGTGGATCGGTGGAGCAGTTCGCCGTCCGATGACATCTCGGTAGCTGCGACTTCGTCGATCAGCATTACGTCCACACCGGAGGAGATTTCGCCGGAGGACGTGCCTGAATTCTCGTACGTCACGCCGAGCGCGGTGTACCCGACCGCGATTCCGGGTTGTGAGAGTGTCGAAGCGCCGGAGGAGGATTCGTTCTTCTCCTATATTCTCGACGGATCTGATACGTACGACGATCCACGCTTTCCGTGGTTCTCGAGTGTCAAGGCCGCCGCGATGTCGGAAGCGGTCAAGCAGGCGCTCCCGAAAGATGTCGAGCTGAAGTTCGCCAGCCCGGGTAATTCGCTGCAGTTCGGGCCGATCTCTGCACCTTCGAACACAGATGGGCTGCCCGAGGGTTTCTCGCTCGAGGAGTTGGCGTCCACCACTGCGTCGGGGACGCTGATTCGGGACGGGAAGATCGGCGCGCTCAGCCTGATGCTGCACTCGAGTTCTGATCCGATCCCATCGTGTGTTGCGGGGTCGCTCGTCGAACGTCGGGTGCTGGCTGACCAGTCGGTAGTGGATCTGCAGGATACGTGGAGCGAAACCAATGGTGTACGCACCCTTGGTCGGTCGGCGATGTTGTACGGAGTCGACGGGACCCGTATTCAGGCGTATGTCAACGACACTAACAACGACGGAGGTCGGGACGCAGAGAGTTCCGGCGCGGTGCCACTGACGCTCGACGACCTTGTAACCCTTGTCGAAATGCCACAGCTGCGAATCACTACTCCAGTTCCCCCGGGTACGGCACCGCTTTCGCCCGGGTGCCACGGGATCCCCCGAGACTCTGGCGACGTGGCCGAACTCGATCGCGCGACGATCGAACGTCTCAACGCCGTACTCGAAGTCAGATGGCGCGCTGTACCTCCGGGTTTTCCGATTCTCGATGCCGGACCGGGCACTCTGACGGTGGCGGAGAATGACAAGTCCACTGCATGTCAGAGACTTCTCACCCGGACGGGAGACAGCGAGTCGACGCTCAACATGACAATTACCGGCGGACAACCACTCCCTACGGAGCCCAACAAATACGACCCTTCCTACGACGGGCACCCCTTGGAGGTCGTGACGCGACCGGATGGATCCGTGATCGAGCGAGACGAACGGAACTACGCGACCGTACCCATGACAAATGACGGCTCGAAAGCAGAATCGACGCAGGAAACGAGCAGGTCGGTGGTCGTCAGCCGCCCGAATGGGACCCAAGTCTCGGTTTCGTCGTCGGCTGCGATCCCGAACGTGCCGATGACGTTCGAGCAGTTGGAGTTTCTCGCGACGACCGAAGGCTTGGAGATTCGATGACCACCAGATTCTCCCCGAAATCGCGCCTTCGGATCGCGGCCGCCGCAGCCGTAGTCACCGTCACTGCCGCCATCGCCACGGTGGTCACGTCGACGAGTTCCGAACCGACAGCGATCTCGTCGCAGCTATGGAGCGTCGAGGCCTCCGAGATTCTCGGGCGCGAGTTCGCGATCTTCCGGAGCCCACTTGTTGGAACCGAATTCAACATGGACATGGGCGGATTCATCGACGCCGGATCAGTCGTGGTCACGATGATCGGTATGCCGGATCGTCAGGCGTATTCGTTGGACGACGCAGAATTGGTCGGATTGGACGCCGAAGATGGCACAGTTCGTTGGCGCACGTCGGCGGTCGACATCGGTGGTTGCTCCGAGACTCTGCTCGGCAGTTCGGTGCTGTGTTTCTCCGGGCCGTACGTATCCGGTGGTTCGTACTCACTTTTCGATATCGAGACAGGAGAGCGTCGAGACATCAAGACGCCGTGGGCACCGATCATCGCGGTTGTCTCGGGTGACACGGTCCTCGCGCTCGAGGGTGATATCGAGAGCAACGACGTTCGCGTGCACAGCGGAACCGTCGACGATCCGGAAGCGAACTGGTCCAAAGCGTTCGACGTCGGTGGATCGTGGGAAGCCGGATACGTCGATCCGGTGATGTCGGTGCACGGCGATCTGGGTGTGATCGCTCTCGACGAGTCTCTGGGATTCGACCTGAAGACCGGCGAACAGCGGTGGGTACACGGTTACTCCACCTGTTCGACCGCGCATACATCGTCGGACGGTGTGACATTGGTGTCGGACGGCGGTTGCGAAGGGAACGGCCGGCCGACAAGTGAGTACGCACTCGATCAGTACGGGCGCGAGTTCGCCAGGACGGACGAACTGCCCTCGGAGTCCTCGTACTACGGCGGGCGATACAGCCGAGATGATCCCGCGGGAAGATCGACTCCGATCATTCTGGGACACAGCGGATTCGACCGGACTTCCGGCGAGAAATTGTGGTCCAACAGTGAACTCTTCGACACCGCACAGTCGTTGGCGGTGATCGGCAACGTGGTTGCCGTGACCCGTTCTGGTTCCGAGCCCGAGGTCCAGTTCGTGGACCTCTTCACCGGTGAGGTCCTGTGGCGATCGAACGCCGAGCGCGCCGGGGAGGTTGTCTGGCACGGCGATGTCGTTATCGACGAGGGAAACGTCTACGGAACGGATGTCAGGACCGGCCAACGTAGTTGGGAGATTCGGGTGGACCAGGACGGGGACGACGAGTTCACGCCTTGGGTGATGCCGCGCGAGCTGTGGGCGGGGGAGAAGGTGCTGTTGCGTTCCAGTGAAGACCGCATCACGGCGTTGAAACTGTCGTGAAATTCGGTGGCTGCGAACCTTCGGTGATTAGCGAAATTCGATGGGTTACTGGTGAACTGGCATGATTCGACCTTTCGACATGCCGAACAAGCGCCTGAACTCCAGGCGCTCCTGCTCGAAGTTGTAGATGCGGTAGACGGGCCACACGAGCGCGTGGAGCATCGAGTCGCCCCAGATGGTCAGTTTGAGGCGCCAATTCATGATGTTGTGAAGGTGCAGAACCGATTCGGATGCTTGGTTGTACTTCAGGTACTCCAACGGAGGGGTTTCACCGCGTCGACCGGACGTTTCTGCTCGCATGTCGGCGATCTGACCGATCGTCATCCCTTCCTCCCGAAGGCACAGTGAAAGGTCGATATCTTCGTGGATGTCCGGCCGGTCACTGACTTGCTCGCGGACGGACAGCCATGCGCTCTTTCTGATCGCCATGTTCGCTCCGGCGACAGCGAGTACTTGACGTTCGCAATCGAACTTCCCCAGCTTCACCTGCCTGTCCAGTGCGTAGCGGTGGATTCGAGCAAACGGCGATTCGAAGAGGTAGGTGAGTCCGGCAACTGCTGAATGAGCGGTGCTGCGTTGGAAGAAACCCTTGACCGCATCTGCCCATCCCGGTTGTACCCGTGTGTCCGCGTCGATACGACCGATGATGTTGCCGGTCGAGGCGTCGAAGCCCGCGTTCCGGGCGTGTACGACTCCTTGGCGGGCCTCGAATACATATCTGACTTTGTCGTACTTTTCGGCGAACTCCTGGATGATCGATGCAGTACCGTCCGTCGAGTTGTTGTCGACAATCAGAATCTCATCGATTTCCGACTCGGTCAGTAGACGCTCGATGCAGCCGGAAACCGCGTTCTCTTCGTTGAATACCGGAACAACCACCGAAAGTCGATTAGTGGACAAGTGTTCAATATCCTGCATGGATGCGGTCACTGTATTCCTTTGCTGGGCAATTGGGTCCAGTCCTTCGCAAAGGTTACGATAGCAATAGGTGACCATTCGGACAATTTGAACCGAGGGCCATATGATCAATCCCGCAACAGCTTATTGCGGGAAACTATCAGCATAAGTGCAGCTGGCACGGCATAAATGCATGCAGAATAAGGATTTCGGAACTGATTGATTTTTACCCACTCGAGTCTATTCGTCGGTCGAACACCGGACTTTAGTCCTTCTAATTCCGGCAAATATAATGCTGCCCGTTCGCTGAATTGTGAATCGCCACTGCGGCAACCGCCGAGCAATATCTAGATGTCGCAAGTTGCTTTTCAGTGAAGTGGAGTCGGTGCAGCGCAAGTGCCATATTTGTAGATTCAACGGACCCTTGACGGCAAGGTTGCCGTCATCTGCAAATATTTGCTTTTGTAGCTGTCGGTCTGGATTTTCCAGTGAAGTCTGCCCCCGCGACTTTTCAGCACCGATTTCCGATGTGCAAACAGCAGCCGGCACCTACCTATCGGGTCAGGATGCCTTCGGTTTCGGGTGCCGGAACGGTTTTCCCCGTGATCGGATCGACTTCCTCGAGCGGTGGAACGTCTTCTCCGTCGAGCACTCGGCGCATGCGCTCCTTGTCGAGCTGCCCCTCCCAATTGGCGACCACGAAGGTTGCGACACAGTTCCCGAGCAGGTTCACCGACACCCGCATCGAATCCATGATTCGATCGGCGCCCAGTAGGAGAGCGACTGCGGCAACTGGAATTGCGCCGTGACCGATTGCGGCCACGGTGGCCGACAGCGCCAGGAATGACGATCCCGGCACGCCGGCCATTCCCTTCGAGGTGAGCATCAGAACCAGGACGGCAGTGATCTGTTCACCGAGTGTCAGGTCCACGCCGAGTGCCTGCGCCAGAAACAGCATGCAGATCGACAGGTACAGCGTCGCGCCGTCGAGATTGAACGAGTAGCCGGTAGGCACCACCAATCCTGTTGTAGTGCGCGAGCATCCGGCGTTGGTGAGCTTGACCATGATTCGGGGCAGAACTACTTCGGTCGACGCCGTTCCCAAAGCGAGGAAGAGTTCGTCCTTGATGTACTTGACGAACTTCCACAGGTTCACGCCCGCGAAGTACCTGACTATCGCGGCCAGGATGAGGATGAACAGGACGGCGGCGAGATAGCATGCGGCGATCAGCTTTCCGTAACTTCCGAGCGAAGCGATCCCGTACTGACCGACGATGTACGCCATCGCGCCCAAAGCGCCCAACGGCGCCAGTCTCATGATCCAGCCGATGATCGTGAAGAACAGATGGCTCAGACGATCGACGAGTTCGAACACGATCGGTGGTCCACTCTCACCCGCCTTGGCCAATGCGAGCCCGAACAGTACGGCGAAGAAGAGGACTTGGAGGAGTGCGTTCTCGGCGAAGGCCGAAACTATCGACACCGGAATGATATTGAGCAGGAATTCGACGGTGTGGGGAAGTTCGCCACTTCCGGTCTTGGCGGCCACGGCGTCCGCACCGTTCGCCAGCGTCTCCGGATCGATGTCGAATCCCGCACCCGGCTTCATCAGATTTCCGATGAGCAGCCCGAACAACAGGGCGAAGGTGGTCACGACCTCGAAGTAGATGAGTGCTTTGACGCCGATACGCCCCACGGCCTTCAGATCCCCGACGTGGGCGATCCCGATCACAACGGTGCAGAAGATGATCGGCGCGATCAGCATTTTGATCAGCTTGATGAACCCGTCGGCGAGGGGCTTGAGGTTCGCGCCGAATTCCGGCCACAACCAGCCGATGAGAACACCGATGACGATAGCGGCGATCAATTGCACGAACAGGGATCGGTACCAGGGCGGCTTGTTGGCGAGTAGCGCGAGCTCGCTGTTCGGCAATTTTACGGAAGTTGGCATGGATGGGAACGGTAGGTCTGCTTGATTGCGAAAAAATAACTCGCGAATGTCGTGGATGTAACGCGTAGAGGTTGCATCTCGGACAACAATTCGGTCAACAAGCGACAGTTGTGTGTGACTGTGGTTAGTGTTTCCCTGAGCGGTGATCTTCCGTACGCGTGCATGCACGACGTGTGAGAGGGGCTGTCATGGGGCAAATTATCGGAACCATCATTTTCGGCGCAGTCATCGGAATCCTGGCTCGTCTCGTACTGCCAGGTAAGCAGCAGTACGGCATGATCGTGACCGTCGTGCTGGGTATCGCCGGAGCGCTTATCGGGTACTGGGTCTGGGGAGCGATCTCGGACAAGGGCGACACGGGTGGAATCGACTGGATCCGCTGGATCATCAGCATCGCCGCGGCGGCCGTGCTCTCGATCGGCTATAGCGCCGTCACTGGCAAGAAATAGCAAGCCAACGCAATTCGCGAAGTGGGCGCCCCCCCACGTAGGGGGGGCG
>NZ_CAURKP010000211.1:0-8179 GCF_963525155.1 uncultured Rhodococcus sp. | reverse complement strand
GATCATTAGCGGTGGCAGCGAGTTCGGCGAGTCCGGGCCCTGGGCACCACTGACCGTCCGAGTCGCGAGTGAGGAGTCGATGGACTTCGAGACCGACGGCGAGTCTATGGGCGGTCGCGCGCGGCAAACCGGTTCGTGCACAGAGTTCGGTGAGGCTGCACGGTTCCTCAGCTACTGCATGAAGCACGCCCATTGCTTTGTCCAGGACGCCGATGCCGCTATGCTGTCTCATAGGTCGATACCAGTTTCTCGCATAGTGGGATGCTACCGCATTTCCTGGAGGGATAGCGCATTTCCTCGGGACAGTCTGCATCTGCTGTGAAGGCTGGGGACCTACTTCACGCGCGGCGGGCCAGCCCGTAGTCCGCCGACGCGAGGCTACGTACAGAGGTGGAAGACATGGCACAGAAAGCACGCACTCTCGCCGAGAAGGTGTGGGACGACCACGTTGTCGTGAAAGGGGAGGGGCAGGATCCCGACCTCATCTACATCGATCTCCACCTCGTTCACGAAGTGACGAGCCCCCAGGCATTCGACGGACTTCGCCTGGCGGGACGCCAGTTGCGCCGTCCCGACCTGACGATCGCCACCGAGGACCACAACGTTCCGACGATCGACATCGACAAGCCGATCGCAGATCCTGTGTCCAAGACTCAGGTCGACACCTTGCGCCGAAATTGCGAGGAGTTCGGAGTTCGCTTGCACCGCATGGGCGATCTCGACCAAGGCATCGTGCATGTGGTCGGACCGCAGCTCGGCCTGACGCAGCCCGGAACCACCGTGGTGTGCGGCGACAGTCATACGTCGACGCACGGCGCATTCGGTGCGCTCGCAATGGGAATCGGCACCAGCGAGGTCGAGCATGTGATGGCAACGCAGACATTGTCGTTGCGCCCCTTCAAGACCATGGCGATCACGGTCGACGGCGAGCTGCCTCCCGGCGTCACGAGCAAGGACTTGATCCTCGCAGTCATCGCCAAGATCGGCACCGGCGGCGGCCAGGGCTACGTACTGGAGTACCGCGGCGAGGCCATTCGCAAACTGTCGATGGAAGCTCGTATGACCATCTGCAACATGTCGATCGAGGCCGGAGCCCGCGCGGGCATGATCGCACCGGACGAGACCACTTACGAGTTCATCAAGGGCCGTCCGCATGCACCGTCCGGCGCAGAGTGGGACGAAGCCGTCGCCGCGTGGGAGTTGCTCAAGACCGACGAGGGCGCGGAATTCGACAACGAGGTTCACATCGACGCAAGCGCATTGACGCCTTTCGTCACGTGGGGAACCAATCCGGGACAGGGTGCGCCGCTCGGCGACCGTGTGCCTGATCCCGAACTGATCGTCGACGAGAGCGAGCGTCAGGCAGCCGAGAAGGCGCTCACCTACATGGGTCTCGACGCCGGTATGCCGCTTCGGGATGTTTCTGTCGACACCGTGTTCGTCGGTTCGTGCACCAACGGACGCATCGAAGACCTGCGCGCAGTGGCGGAGGTGCTCGAGGGTCGCCATGTGGCAGAGGGCGTTCGGATGCTCATCGTTCCCGGCTCGATGCGGGTGCGGGCTCAAGCCGAGAGCGAAGGTCTCGGTGAAATCTTCACAGCGGCAGGGGCTGAATGGCGCCAGGCCGGTTGCTCGATGTGCTTGGGAATGAACCCTGACCAGCTTGCTCCCGGCGAGCGTTCGGCATCGACGTCCAACCGGAATTTCGAAGGCCGACAGGGTAAAGGCGGCCGGACCCATCTGGTTTCCCCGCTCGTCGCGGCTGCCACGGCGGTCCGCGGAACGCTCTCGGCACCGGCCGATCTGGTCTGACCCACTTACCATCTCGAGGAGAATTTCGATGGAATCCTTTACCACGCACAAGGGTATCGGCGTCCCGCTGCGACGCTCGAATGTCGATACCGACCAGATCATCCCTGCCGTGTACCTGAAACGGGTGACGCGCACCGGATTCGAGGACGGGCTGTTTGCAGGCTGGCGTACCGACCCCAACTTCATTCTCAATCTGGCTCCGTACGACAAGGGAAGTGTCCTCGTGGCCGGTCCCGATTTCGGCACGGGCTCTTCGCGTGAGCATGCCGTGTGGGCTCTCTCCGACTTCGGATTTCGGGTCGTCATCGCTTCCCGGTTCGCCGACATCTTCCGCGGAAACGCCGGAAAAGCCGGTCTCGTAGCGGCACAGGTCGAGCAGAGCGACGTCGAATTGCTCTGGAAGTTGCTCGAAGAGCAGCCCGGACTGGAATTGACAGTAGATCTCGAGAATCGGACCGTCAGCGCCGGAACTACGGTGGTGCCGTTCAATATTGACGACTACACACGGTGGCGTCTGCTGGAGGGTCTCGACGACATCGGACTGACATTGCGGCAGGTAGACGCGATTTCCGAGTTCGAAAAGTCAAGGCCTTCATGGAAACCGACTACCCTTCCAGCCCGAATTTCGCAGGGCTGAACCGAAATCCGCAACTCCGCGCGGGAAGAGAAATAGGTCACCATTTCGCAGTCACGTTGAATGAGAATTGGCGTGGCACATAGACTCTTGCCGTTATCAGGTTTACCGTGGTTCTCAGTCGGTCCGACGGTGGACCACAATTAGCGGAGGAATTTCAATGAACAAGGCAGAGCTCATCGATGTTCTGACTGAAAAGCTGGGTTCGGACAGGCGCACAGCGACCGACGCAGTGGAGCACGTCGTGGACACCATCGTCCGCGCCGTCCACCGTGGCGAGAGCGTGACCATCACCGGCTTCGGAGTCTTCGAGCAGCGTCGTCGTGCAGCACGTGTTGCACGCAACCCGCGTACGGGCGAGACCGTCAAGGTCAAGCCGACGTCGGTTCCGGCTTTCCGTCCGGGTGCGCAGTTCAAGGCTGTTATCGCTGGTGGACAGAAGCTTCCGGCCACCGGCCCGGCAGTCAAGCGTGGCGTAGCAGCACCGGCCACCAAGGCTGCAGCCAAGAAGGCTGCTGCCAAGAAGACCGCAGCCAAGAAGGCTCCGGCCAAGAAGGCTCCGGCCAAGACCGCAGCCAAGAAGACGGTTGCCGCGAAGGCTCCCGCCAAGAAGGCTCCGGCCAAGACCGCAGCCAAGAAGACGGTTGCCACCAAGGCTCCCGCCAAGAAGGCTCCGGCCAAGACCGCAGCCAAGAAGACGGTTGCCACCAAGGCTCCCGCCAAGAAGGCTCCGGCCAAGACCGCAGCCAAGGCTCCGGCCAAGAAGGCTCCGGCCAAGAAGGCCCCCGCCAAGACCGCAGCCAAGAAGGCTCCGGCCAAGAAGGCTCCGGCCAAGCGCGCAAAGTAGTCGCGTTCGGGTGAAAAACCCGATGCCGTAAGACAAAGAGGTGCAACCGCGGATCAGATCCGCGGCTGCACCTCTTTTTTGCTGTCTGGGAGAAGTGTGAATTCTCCTGTGTTTCAGTGCTTTGCAAAACTACCGAATCGAGCTGAGTGTCGGTTGGTCCAAATCCCTCAGGAGTTGGCGACTTTGGGGAGCGGGCTGTCGAGGTGATCCGCGGCTACCAGACGGCCGTCGAGGAACGAGAGCACCCAAGTGCTCGCCTTACGGTTGCGCGCCGAGGGCAGTGTTACACCGGCCGTATCAGCCCACCAGCGCATTAAATCGGGGATGACGCCTCCTTGGCTGCAGATTACGGGAGTGCCCTCCAGCGCGGCGATCTGCAGCGCACGCGCCCTGGCGGCGTCGGGATCGGCCTCGTAACCTTCTTCGGTCAGAAGAGGTTCCGTCGAAATCTCGACACCCAATGCCTCCGCCAATGGCATCACAGTGTCGATGCAGCGCGTACGGTCAGCCGCGAAAACCGAATCGGCTCCGAAGATTTTCAGCTGTTCGACCAAGGCGGCGGATTGCTCTTTGCCCTTGGCATCGAGTGGACGCACATTGTCGTCGCCCTTGTATCGCTTACGGCTCCCAGCTTTTGCGTGGCGGACGAGTAATACCGTTTTCGTGTCAGGCCGAAGGGAAACGAAGCGGCGAAGAATCATTCGATCCATCGGGTAGGAAAGATGATCGGCTACCTCGGTGACCGGAAGCCAATAGAGAACATCCACTTCGCTATTCGGCCCGAAATCTCCGTCCACTGCTTCGGCCGACCAGTATTCGACCCGTTTGAGTTTGCGATGTCCCGGGATCGGGTACGTCACGCCACCGAGGTGCCTTCCGAAACGTCCGGTGATCGAGGTCTCTTCGCGGACCTCCCGAACTGCTGCGGTCAAGAAGGTCTCGCCGGGATCGAGCTTTCCTTTGGGGAATGACCAGTCGTCGTACTTCGGTCGATGTACGACGGCGATCTCGATGGCGGAAGGATCCTGAGGAGCCTTCCGCCACAGAACCGCGCCTGCGGCAAAGATGTTGGCTTTGACCGGCTTGTCGCTCATTGTGTGATCCGAGCCCGTCAAGACCCGCTGGCGGTGCGGCTGCGCATCAACGACTGTTGATGCTCACGTACGTCCTCACCGCGTTCGGGGGCAGCGACCCAACTCCCGTCCGGATGCAGTACCCAGCAGCGAGTTCGGGGATCGAGCGCGGAGTCGAAGATGTCACCGAGTTGCTTCGACAGTTTCGGGTCCTTGACCTGCACCATGACCTCGACGCGGCGATCGAGGTTGCGGTGCATCATGTCTGCGCTGCCGATCCAGAATTCGTCGGCCGAGCGGAAATGGAACATTCGCGAGTGTTCGAGGAAGCGTCCGAGAATGGAACGTACTTCGATGTTTTCGCTGAGGCCGGGAACGCCCGGCTTGAGCGCGCAGATTCCGCGGACCACGATCTCGACGGGGATACCGGCCTTGGACGCGCGGTACAACGCGTCGATGACCTGCTCGTCGACCAATGCGTTGGCTTTCAAGCGGATACCGGCATCGCGGCCTGCAAGCTTGTGAGCGATCTCGTTGTCGATCCGCTCGATGATCCCGCGGCGAACCCCGTACGGCGCAACGAGAAGGTTGCGGTAGCTCGTCTTTCGGGAGTATCCGGTCAGCGAGTTGAAGAGGTCGGTGAGGTCAGCACCGATCTCCGGTGCTGCGGTGAGCAATCCGACGTCCTCGTACATGCGCGCGGTCTTCGGGTTGTAGTTGCCCGTGCCGATGTGGCAGTAACGACGAATGGTCGAGCCCTCTCGTCTGACGACGAGGCACGTCTTGCAGTGAGTCTTGAGACCGACGAGACCGTAGACGACGTGAACGCCGGCCTGCTCGAGTTTGCGTGCCCACTTGATGTTGGCCTGCTCGTCGAAGCGGGCCTTGATCTCCACCAGCGCGACAACCTGCTTGCCCGCTTCGGCGGCGTCGATCAGTGCATTGACGATGGGGGAGTCGCCGGAAGTGCGGTACAGGGTCTGCTTGATCGCGAGCACCTGCGGGTCGGCGGCGGCCTGTTCGATGAAGCGTTGAACGCTTGTGGAAAACGAGTCGTATGGGTGGTGGACGAGCACGTCGCCTTCGCGCAGGGTCGAGAACACGCTCTTCGGAGTCTCGCGTTCACCGAACGCCGGATGCGTCGCCGGGACGAACGGAGCGTCTTTGAGAGCGGGGCGGTCGACGGCGTAAACCTGCCAGAGGCAGGACAAGTCGAGGAGACCGGAAACCTCGATCACGTCGGCCGGATCGACGTCGAGTTCACGCAGAAGCAGTTCGAGCATGTGCTCGGTCATGTCGTCGGCAACTTCGAGGCGAACGGGTGAACCGAAACGACGACGCGCCAATTCACGTTCGAGTGCCTGCAGCAGATCCTCGTCCCGATCTTCTTCGACCTCGAAATCGGCGTTGCGTGTGATTCGGAAAGCGTGATGTTCGACGATTTCCATTCCGGGGAACAGCACGTCCAGATGAGCCGAAATCAGTTCTTCCATCGGGAGGAAAGAATCGATGGTGGACGAAGATGTCGTGCTCTTGACTCGCACGAACCGGCCGACGTTGTCGGGAACCTTGACGCGAGCGAAGTGTTCGCCGCGGGTGACGGAGTCCTTCACCGTCACGGCGAGGTTGAGGCTCAGTCCGCTGATGTAGGGGAACGGGTGAGCGTGATCGACTGCCAACGGCGTCAGGACCGGGAAGACCTGCTCGTGGAAATGCGCCGAGAGTCGGCCGTGATCGTCGGCGCTGAGGTCGGCCCATCGAACGATTGAAATGCCTTCTGCCGCCAGGGCAGGGCGGACCGAGTCGAGAAACACGTGCGCGTGCTTGTCGGCGAGTTCCTGGGTGCGACGCGCGATGAGCGCCAATTGTTCGCGTGGGGAGAGGCCGTCGGCGGACCTGACCGACAGTCCCGTCTCGTCGCGGCGCTTGAGTCCGGCGACCCGGACCATGAAAAATTCGTCGAGATTGGAAGCGAAGATGGCGAGGAACTTTGCGCGTTCGAGCAACGGCAGTGACTCGTCGGCGGCCAATGCGAGAACACGGGCATTGAAATCGAGCCAGCTGAGTTCGCGGTTGAGGTAACGATCCTCGGGAAGTCCGACGAGCAATTCGGGTAGCTCTGCCTTGGTAGCTGCAGGGGGAGCGCCCGGGATGTTGGTGGCGACCGCGACGGCCTGAGATCGCGGCGAGGTGGCCGCGCCGTTCTCGTGCCGGCCGGAGCTGTGGTCTCCGTCCGACTGGTCTTCGGAAATACGGTTTTCGAGTGCTTCGCCATTGCTCACTCGTCGATCATCCCCCACAATCGCGCGGTCCGACAATCGATGAAAGAAAATTCATCGACTGTTCGACGGCGTGGCCTTGAGTCTGGTCAACGAAGCCGATGTCGCGGGGCCTACTCCCAGTGCTCGCACAGTGCCGAGATCGGCATGGGTGTCGACGTCGGTGCGCAGTCCCGGCCATTGGCCGTTGAGTGGACGAGCACCTGAATTGGCATGTCCAAGTGCGGATTCCGGCCCGAACCGAGGGTCGAGCGCGCTTTCGCCGCACGCAAACAATGCGGAAGTGCCGGTGCCGTGGTGATCGACGACGACTGAACGTCCGCCGCTTCGGGCCGCGGCCACGGCCTCCGTCAGTTCGCTCGGTTGCATGGCGGGCAAGTCGGCTTGCAGCACAACGAGGTCGACCACTCCGCGCTTGGCTCGGATATCGGCGGCCGCTGCACTCAACGCCGCGTTGAGGGTTTCCTCCGTGCGCGGTGTTGCGCCGTTGGTTCGGGCGCCGTCGGGAGCTGGATCGGCGTAGACCGTCACGCCGACGGAATATGCAAGGGCGGCAACGGTGGGGTCTGGGGTGACCACTGTGACGCTGTCGATGGCCGAGACGGCTGCAACTGTGGCGAGGGTGTCGTGAAGCATGGCCAACACGAGGTCTGCACGCGCGTCCGAGTCGAGTTCGCCCGCGAGGCGGGACTTGGCCGATCTCAAGGACTTGACGGCCACTATCGCATGCATGGGGCGTTCGATCTCCGTGCGCGCATGCGGTGTCTCCACGGCGTGTGGGTACGGGGGTTCCGCGCTGTCCATCCCTCGATCTTGCCAGTCATCACGCTCGGTGTCCGCGGCTGCCCACCGCAGTGCACCACAGGCGATACTCTGTGCAGACGATTTTTCTGGCGGCGACCCGCTTCGCCGGGTAGACGGGGTGAGCGTGTGAGTAAGGCAGCTGTATTGGGCGCAGGTTCGTGGGGAACGGCGTTGGCGAAGGTGATGGCCGAGGCCGGAACCGACGTGACGATGTGGGCCAGGCGTGAAGAGGTCGCGAAGCGCATCGACACCACGCACGAGAACAGCGACTATCTGCCAGGCATTGCTTTGCCTTCGTCGATTCGCGCGACCCACCACCACGAGGAGGCGATGGCAGGTGCTGACTTCATCGTGCTGGCGGTTCCCTCGCAGTCGCTACGGGGAAACCTGGAGCAGTGGAAAGGCTCGATCGGGCCCGATGCGACTCTGCTGAGTCTGGCCAAGGGTATCGAGACCGGGACGCTCATGCGCATGAGCCAGGTCATCGTGTCGGTGACCGGCGTGGAACCGGGACGCGTCGCGGTGCTCTCGGGCCCGAATCTTGCACACGAGATCGCCGGCGGGCAACCCGCGGCGACGGTGATCGCCTGTTCGGATTCCTCGCGTGCCCTCGCTCTCCAGGATGCTTGTGCTACCGGCTATTTCAGGCCGTACACCAACTCCGACGTCATCGGATGCGAGATCGGTGGTGCGTGTAAGAACGTGATCGCGCTGGCCTGCGGCATGGCGG
>NZ_CAURKP010000210.1:0-8211 GCF_963525155.1 uncultured Rhodococcus sp. | reverse complement strand
TTCCTGGACGACGTGACCGTCAGCCGTCGTCACGCCGAGTTCCGTCAGGAAGATGCAGATTTCCACGTCGTCGACGTCGGAAGCCTCAACGGCACCTACGTCAACCGTGAGCCTGTCGATTCGGCAGTTCTCGCGAATGGTGACGAGGTTCAGATCGGCAAGTTCCGTCTGGTGTTCCTCACCGGCCCTCGTGCCGGCGGTTCGCAGGTCGGCGAGTCGTCAGCAGGTGCGGGTAGCTAATGACGGCAGTGCGGCAGCAGAGCCAGCCCGGAATGTCGATTGGTTCCGTGCTGGATCGGTTGCGTCCAGATTTTCCCGACGTGACGATTTCGAAGATCCGTTTCCTCGAGTCCGAGGGCTTGATCAGCCCGCAACGGACACCGTCGGGATACCGCAGATTCTCTGTCGAGGACTGCGAGCGTCTTCGCTTCGTGCTGACCGCTCAACGCGATCAGTACCTGCCGCTCAAAGTGATCAAAGAACAACTCGAAGCGATCGACAGTGGCGCAGCGACGGTGAGTGCAGAAGTTCCTGCGCCTCGTCGTGCTCGCGTCCTGTCGATCGCTACGGGCGATGTCTCACCCGAGGCGTTCCGGGTCGATCGCGAAGTTCGAGTCGGTCGTCAGGATCTTCTCGCGCGCGCCGACATCGACGATCGGTTTCTGACCGATCTGATCCGCACCGGTTTGGTCGTTCCCGGCGCGGCGGGCTTCTTCGATGAGGATGCCGTGACGTTGGCGCGCACCGCTAAGGCGATGTCCGAGTACGGCTTGGAGGTTCGCCATCTGCGGGCGTTCAAGTTGGCTGCTGATCGCGAAGCGGGGCTGGTGACTCAGATCGCCGGACCGGTTGCCAAGGGTCGTGACGCCGGAGCACGTGATCGTGCCGAGGAAATGGTGCGGGAGCTGGCCGCTCTGTCACTGACTTTGCACACGTGTCTGGTCAAATCGGCAGTTCGGGGAAGTCTCGATCGCTGAGTTCCTCGATCAGCGGGGCACACTCGAATAGAATTTCAGTACGACCGCATCGGAGTCGGTCGGCTGGATCACGTCAGGTTGGAGGCAAGCTCGATGGGCGAAATGCGTGTGATCGGAGTTCGTGTCGAGCAGCCTCAGAATCAGCCGGTCCTGTTGCTGCGAGAGTCCGACGGCGATCGGTACCTGCCGATCTGGATCGGGCAAACCGAAGCTACCGCGATTGTTCTCGAACAACAGGGAGTCGAGCCGGCGCGGCCGCTGACTCACGACCTGATCAAGATCTTGATCGAATCTTTCGGTCGGAGCCTCAAGGAAGTTCGGATCGTGGACCTGCAAGAGGGCACTTTTTACGCGGATCTCGTCTTCGACGAGCAGACCACTGTCTCGGCACGTCCGTCGGACTCGATTGCATTGGCCCTGCGCATCGGCGTTCCGATCTTCGCGTCGGAGGCTGTTCTCGCCGAGGCCGGTCTGGTCATTCCCGACGAGCGCGAAGACGAGGTCGAGAAGTTCAAGGAATTCCTCGACACCATCTCGCCGGACGATTTCAAAGCCACTGATGGTTAGCCTGAATTGACTGGTTGCGGACTTTAGTCTTCAACTCTCAAGTAGAGGTTGAGTCTCGGTCGGCGTGTTGCGTTGACCATGCACCCTCCTGGACTTACCGTTGCGTGCGGTGGAGATCTTCTCGCCTTGTCGATCGAGGCGTACTCTGGGTAAGTCCACTCATGGAATTACCTGCCTTGGATTCACATCTGAAAGTTCGGTCGGCACGGGATTCTCGTGACTGCTGATAGCACAGGTTGGTTACATGATGGCGAAGCGAGAGGGAGACGGCAGTGGAAGAACAGTCGAATGAGCGCGGGACGGGCATAGCCGGTAGTGCCGCGACTGCAGAAATGTCTTCCGAAGAGCTGCAGCCGGGCCTGTTCCCGGACGATTCCATCCCCGACGACCTCGTCGGATATCGAGTACCCAGTGCCTGCCAGATCGCCGGGATCACGTACCGCCAACTCGACTACTGGGCACGGACGTCGTTGGTTGTTCCGTCGATCCGTGGCGCTGCCGGATCCGGAAGCCAACGTCTGTACTCCTTCAAGGACATTCTCGTTCTGAAGATCGTGAAGCGTCTGCTCGATACCGGCATCTCACTGCAGAACATCCGCGTTGCCGTCGATCACCTCCGTAAGCGTGGCGTCCGCGATCTTGCCAACATCACTCTGTTCTCCGACGGCACCACCGTGTACGAATGCACGTCCCCCGAAGAGGTCGTCGACCTCCTCCAGGGTGGGCAGGGCGTATTCGGCATCGCAGTCAGTGGCGCGATGCGTGAACTCACCGGAACGATCGCCGACTTCCCCGCCGAGCGGGCCGACGGCGGCGAAAGTGATCCCAACCCGGAAGACGAGTTGGCTTCGCGACGCAAGAATCGCGCCAGCCGCAAAACCGGATAACGTACGTCACATCTCTTTGGAGGATGCCACGGTGCAGGTAGGCGTTTCGGTCAACTAGACTGGGCCTGCGTCGCCGGCGTACGGGAGAGCCTCGGATACCGATTCACCGAACTTGTCTTTGTTTCAGTCTTTGTCTCAAAGGTCAGTCGTGAGCGGGATCAGGGCGCCGAAGGAGCAATACCTCCCCGTCAATCTCTCAGGCACCAAGGACCGTACGGGCTCCGACGCCTCTGGAAAGCGGTGGGACAACCCACCCGCCGACGGGGAAAGGCTGTGGCTTCCGCCTTCGGCGGATCACTACCGAATCTCTCAGGCGCTCGGGAATCGAGCATGCGACAGAGGGGGAGGAACACACCGCAGTTCGGTGTGTGTCCTGATCCTCCGATCTGTCTGGGAGTTGTCGTGATCGACGCTGCAAGCCGTATATTTGCCGACCGCCATGTCGGTCCGAACGCCGCGGAACTCGCGCGCATCCTCGAACTCGTCGGGGTCGATTCACTCGACGAACTGGCAACCAAGGCCGTTCCCTCCGTCATCCTCGACGCTGCCCCGAACGGCATCGCTGCCGGACTCGACGCTCTGCCGCTTCCGGTCGGAGAGCACGAGGCACTTGCCGAACTGACTGCACTCGCAGCCCAGAACACCGTCGCGACGTCGATGATCGGCCTCGGCTACTTCGACACGTTGACGCCGCCGGTGTTGTTGCGCAACATCATCGAGAACCCGGCCTGGTACACCGCGTACACCCCGTATCAGCCGGAGATCAGCCAGGGCCGTCTCGAAGCCCTCCTCAACTTCCAGACCATGGTCGCCGATCTCTCCGGCATGGAACTGGCAAACTCGTCGATGCTCGACGAGGCCACCGCCGCTGCCGAAGCCATGACGCTCCTGCGCCGCGCGAACCGCAGCAAGTCCCCACGATTTGTCGTCGACGCCGATCTCTACCCGCAGACCCTCGCCGTCATCGAGACTCGCGCCGAGCCGCTCGGCATCGAGATCGTCTCCGCGGACCTCACCGCTGGTCTTCCGGAAGGTGAGTTCTTCGGCGTCATCGCCCAGATCCCAGGTGCCTCGGGACGAGTCGTCGATTACACCTCGATCATCGCGGAAGCTCACGAGCGCGGCGCACTGGTTGCCGTCGGCGCCGACCTCCTCGCGATGACGCTCATCACCTCACCCGGTGAGCTCGGCGCGGATGCGTGCTTCGGAACCACCCAGCGTTTCGGTGTTCCCATGGGATACGGCGGACCGCACGCCGGTTACCTGGCCGTGCACTCCAAGCATGCGCGTCAGCTGCCCGGCCGCTTGGTCGGCGTCTCCATCGACGCCGACGGAGACAAGGCGTACCGCCTGGCGCTGCAGACACGTGAGCAGCACATTCGCCGCGAGAAGGCGACGTCCAACATCTGTACCGCTCAGGTGCTCCTCGCCATCCTCGCTGCGATGTACGCGAGCTACCACGGCGCCGAGGGACTCAAGGCGATTGCGTTGCGCGTCGCTGCCCGCGCACACGCGTTGGCAAACGGCCTGCGCGAAGGCGGCGTGACCGTTGTCCACGATTCGTTCTTCGACACCGTGCTCGCTCAGGTTCCGGGCAAGGCGGCCGACGTCGTCGCTGCGGCCAAGGAATCCGGGATCAACCTGCGTCTGGTCGATGCCGATCATGTCGGTATCTCCTGCGACGAGGCCACGACCGCCGACCACGTCCTTGCCGTGCTCGACGCGTTCGGGATCGAGGATGCTGTTGTCGCCATCGAAGCCGAGGGCAATTCGGTTCCGGCTGCTCAGGAGCGCACCTCCGACTACCTGCAGCACGAAGCCTTCACCCGTTACCGTACGGAAACGGCAATGCTTCGCTACCTGCGCGCGCTGTCCGACAAGGACATCGCCCTCGATCGCAGCATGATCCCGCTGGGTTCGTGCACCATGAAGCTCAATGCGACCGCCGAGATGGAATCCATCACCTGGCCCGCGTTCAACGCGATCCATCCGTTCGCGCCGACATCGGATGCGCCCGGTCTGCTGAAGATCATCAAGGATCTCGAAGACTGGCTGGTCGCGGTCACCGGCTATGACAACGTCAGCCTGCAACCCAACGCCGGCAGCCAGGGGGAGTACGCGGGCCTGCTCGCGATCCGCAACTACCACCTCAGCCGGGGTGACGACCATCGCGACACCTGCCTCATCCCGTCGAGCGCTCACGGCACCAACGCGGCTTCTGCCGTCATGGCCGGGATGCGCGTCGAGGTTGTCGCCTGCCGTCCCAACGGTGACGTCGACGTGGACGATCTGCGCGCGAAGATCGCCGATCACGCCGAGCGTCTCGCCGCGATCATGATCACCTACCCTTCCACGCACGGTGTCTACGAGCACGAGATCGCCGACATCTGCGCAGCGGTACACGACGCCGGTGGCCAGGTGTACGTCGACGGCGCCAACCTCAATGCGCTTGTCGGCCTTGCCCGTCCGGGCCGATTCGGCGGCGACGTCAGCCACCTGAATCTGCACAAGACCTTCTGCATCCCGCACGGCGGCGGCGGACCCGGCGTCGGCCCGATCGGTGTGCGCTCACACTTGACGCCGTTTTTGCCCGGACACCCGATGGCCCCCGAACTCGGTGGTAGAGGAACGATCTCGGCAGCGCCCTACGGCAGTGCGTCCATTCTGCCCATCACCTGGACCTACATCCGGATGATGGGAGCTGCGGGCCTGCGCCGCGCCAGCCTGACCGCCATCGCGTCGGCCAACTACCTCGCGCGTCGACTCGACGAGTACTTCCCGGTTCTCTACACCGGCGAGAACGGCATGGTCGCGCACGAGTGCATCCTCGACCTCCGTGGGTTGACCAAGGACACCGGCGTCACCGTCGACGACGTCGCAAAGCGTCTGGCCGACTACGGTTTCCATGCTCCGACCATGAGCTTCCCCGTGGTCGGCACACTGATGGTCGAGCCCACCGAGAGCGAGAACCTCGAAGAGATCGACGAGTTCTGCGAAGCGATGATCGCCATTCGCGGCGAAATCGATCGCGTCGGAGCGGGCGAGTGGACGGTCGAGGACAACCCGCTACGCGGTGCTCCCCACACTGCGGGAAGCATTGCAGCGCAGTGGGATCACCCGTACTCGCGTGAGATCGCCGTCTTCCCGCGTGGCAAGGCTCGCCCGAAGGTGTGGCCGTCCGTGCGTCGTATCGACGGTGCACATGGCGACCGCAACCTGGTCTGCTCCTGCCCGCCGATCGAAGCGTTCGCAGGCAACTAAGGCGTGTGCCCGCCGGAGATCATCACCTCTCGTGTACGAGTTCGAGAACGGTGATCTCCGGCGGGGCGCCGACGCGTACCGGCGGACCCCAAGCCCCGGCGCCACGCGTCGTGTACAGCACTGTGTTTCCGACCCTGTCCAAGCCTTGCACCGAAGGCTGCTGCAGCGGAACGAGATACCGCAGCGGCCACATCTGACCGCCGTGAGTGTGCCCGGACAGTTGCAGATCGATACCCATCTCGGACGCCTCGATCGCTTGACGCGGTTCGTGCGCGAGAAGCAAGGTGAAAGTATTCGGATCGCGACCTGCGAGCGCGGCAGTCAGGTTCGGCTCGTACGGGGCCGGCGACGTGTAGTCGTGGATGCCCACGATGTCGATGGTATCGCCGCCATGCTGGATCGAGGTGCGGCTGTTGCGAAGTGTGGTGATCCCCAATGTCTCCCACACGTCGAGCCATTTGCCGCCGTCGTCGGCGTAGAACTCGTGGTTTCCGCTGACTCCGAAGATTCCGTCGGGCGCCCGAAGATCGGCGAGCGGAGCAAGATCGGGAGCAACTTTCGCGACGGTTCCGTCCACGAGGTCGCCGCCGATCGCGATCAGATCGACATTCTGCGAGTTCACGATATCGACCACCTTGCGGGTGAAGTCGACCCCGCGGGCCGGTCCCACGTGCAGGTCGGTGATCAAGGCGATCCGGTATCCGTTGAAGCCCTCAGGTAGACGAGCGAGCGGCACGCGGACGCGGGAAATCTTGGGGCCCGACGCCTCGTAGACGCCGTAGCCGGCGGTGCTGATCGCCGCGAGAGTGACTGCTGCTGTAGCCAACTGCAACGTACGACGCTTGGCTGGGTCGACTTCGGTCGTGGTATCCGTGTGGCGTGCACGTAGTCGACCGATCCCGGCGAACAGGCCGATCACGAGCAGTCCGGGAATCAGATACAGCCACGAAGCCAGCCAGACCCATCCGACAAATCCGATCGGTCGCGCCCACGATGTCGGAAAGACTTCGCCGCTGCCGACCCCGATGAGCGTCGAGACCGCCAAGACGACAAGCGCAGTGTCGGCGAGACGAGCCCATCGCCTCGGGATGCCGGTGGCGCGAACGAGCCGGCGATGCAGGAACCAGGTCAGAAGGGCGAGAAGGACCGCAAAAACCGCGACGCGCCCCATCAGGACAGCATCTTGGTCACTGCGGCCGCGAGAGCGGGGTCGGACGTCGAATCGACCCGAACCAATGTTCCGCCCGTCCGATCCGAGACGTCTTGGAGTGTGGAGACGTCGTCGCCCGCACCGACGACGATCACGTCGACCTGTACCGGACGCGACGGATTGCCCGCAGCGGCGATCGCGCTGAGCAGTTCGGCTCGCGTCGTGGTGGATTCGTCAGGTGTACTCGAGGTGATCAGCAGCACCGAGTTGACTCGTCCCGCGTCGAAACCGTCCACGGCGGATTTGTAGGAGCTGGCAAGCGCCGGGTACTTGGAGGTCTTTCCGCCGGCCCGAAGCCCGTTGAGGAAATCGGTGATCGTGGCACGCCGATTCGGCTCGGACAGTGAACCGCCCGGAACCAGGATGCGCTCGGACGGTTTTCCGTCGGTGCCCGTGCTGAACTCGCGAAGGCCGATGTCCGAAGCGTCAGGGCTGCGACCCAATTGGGTATTCACCGCCGAGGCAACGTTCGCCAAGCGGGTAGTGCCACCGTCGTCGGTACCCATCGACGCCGACGTGTCCATCAGGATGGTGGCACTACGCGGCGAGACCGGGTTGGCGACTATGTCACCGAGCGCCGCTGCGGTCTCCGCCGAAGCCGGTTTCAACGTGGACGAGATCTTGGCCGGGGACACCGCTCCGAGATCGGGAAGGTCTTGGCCCTCGACCCGGAAACCGGCGCCGACGAACAACTGTGACTGATTCGGCTCACGCATGAAATCGGCAAGCTGTGCCGCTGCGCGCGACGCGGTTTCGTCGATCCCGCTGCCCGAGACGATTACCGCCGGATAGTCCGCGACTGGCGTTGCGCCAACCGGGGAGTACGTCGTCATCGCCGCGTTCGCGCTCTGCGCTATCGACTGTTCCGTGGCCGGAACGGCCTTCACCGAATCCGGTGTTCCGGCGCTCAGTGCTCCGAGGGCTTCGGCGGTGGACGAGGGGGGAGTCGGCAAGGATTGGAACTGCAACGCCCGTGCACTGAGCGCAGCGTTGACCTGAGCGGACTTCGCCTGATCCGTCGTGACCGGACCGGCACCCGCATCGGCGACGTCGGCAGCGATCGCCTGTGCAGCCATCGAGGTTTCGGTACTTCCGACCGGCAGGGCGACCGTCAGATCGGAAGGCAAAGACTTCCAACTCGATGCTGCGCCGGCCAATGCTGCCGCGGTCTCGGGACCGGCTGCCAGAACGATCGGGGAACTCGCGAGCGAGCGAGGATCACCGTTGATCACGGCCTTGCCCGACAGTGGCGCGAGTTCGAACGAACTCGTCGGGATCCACAGGGAGGGACGCGGTCCCAATGCTGCGT
>NZ_CAURKP010000209.1:0-8223 GCF_963525155.1 uncultured Rhodococcus sp. | reverse complement strand
ACGGGCAACTGCAGAACAGTGATCTTGCCGTAGTCCTTCGGATCCGAATTCACCGTGATGTAAGCCGACAGGAAGTCTCGCTGGAATCCCACCATCGGACTTGTGAGCCGGAACGACGGCGCGCCGGTTTCCTGGTCCCCCACCATCACGTAGTACGGCGGTTCATTTTCCTTCGAATTCTCCACCGTCGGCTCGTTGGGCACCGACCAGAAAGCGTTGTTGGTGAAGAACTCGGTCGGATTGTCGACGTGGTACTTCGCCAACATTTCCCGCTGAACCTTGAACAGGTCTTCGGGATAGCGGAAGTGTGCCCGCAGATCGTCCGAGATGTCACTCTGCGGCTTGACCGTGTCCGGGAACACACCCTTCCACGCATTGAGTACCGGGTCGTTGTCGTCGACCTGATAGAGCGTCACGGTGCCGTCGTAGGCATCGACGGTTGCCTTGACCGAGTTGCGGATGTACGAGACTTCCTTCTTCGGCAACAAACGACCGGTCGTTGCATCCACACTGTCCGCGACCAGTCCGTCCAGCGAACTGCGCTGTGCGTACGGGTAGTTCTCCAGCGTGGTGTACGCATCGACGATCCAGACGATCTTGCCGTCGACTGCGGCCGGGTACGCATCTCCGTCAGTGGTCAACCACGGAGCAACCTGACCGACGCGATCGCGAGGATCACGGTTGTAGATGATCTTGGAATCCGAACCGACGGCACCCGAGAAGAGAATGTTCCTCTCCGTGTACTTCGCCGCGAAAGCCAAGCGATTGACCCAGTTTCCGATGGAGACGCCGCCGGAACCGGTGTAGGTGTACTTGGTCTGCTCCGTGTCGTATTCGCGAGCTTCCGAACCACCGGCACCACCGACGATTGCGTAGTCGTCAGCGCCTTGACCGATGACCTCGCCGTAGTAGATGCGCGGTTGATCGACCTTGATGACCTGTGTTCCCGCGTCCTGCGAGGCGATGTCGCTGACCGTGTAGATCGGGTAGCCCGCATTGTTGTTGTTCGCGTTGTCCTTCGTCGGGTCCAGGACCGGCGCAGTGATCTTGTTCGCCGGAGCGGCCACCAAGCCGTCGCCGTGGGTGTAGACCGTGTGCTTGTTGATCCAGTCCGTCTGGTTTCCCTGCAGGTTGTTCGGTGAGATCTCACGCGCCGCCACGATGTAGTCGCGCATCTCACCGTCGATGTCGTAGCGATCGATGTCGAGCGAGGGCGGGAACCCGTAGAAGTTCTGACGCTGTTGCTGCTGGGTGAAAGTGGGCGACAGAATGTTCGGATCGAGGAGACGAGCATTGGCAATAGTGGTGACGTCTGCCGGCACTTCGCGCGGAATTGCGTCGCCGTCACCCGAGTAAGGCTGATATGTGACCTTGTCGTCCGTGATTCCGTAGGCCTGCCTGGTGGCCGCGATGTTCCGCTCGATGTACGTACTCTCCTTGTCCGCCGCGTTGGGCTTGACGGAGAACTGCTCGACGATCATCGGCCAGACTGCGCCAACGAGCACGGACGAGAGAACCAACAGAGCAACGGCCATAGCCGGGATACGAAGGTCGCGGGTGAAGATCGCAGCGAAGAAAGCCAAAGCACAGATGATCGCGATGGACATCAATATCAGCTTTGCCGGGAGCACAGCCATGATGTCCGTGTACCCCGGGCCGGTGAACGTCGGCTCTTTACGGCCGCTCGAAAGCAACGAGTAGCGATCGAGCCAGTAGGCGACGGCCTTCAACAGCACGAAAGTGCCCGCCAGAACAGCCAACTGCACACGAGCGGCGGTAGTGAACGTCCCCGCTCGTCCGGCCAATTTGATTCCACCGAAAACGTAGTGGGTGATCAGATTTGCCACGAAAGCCAGCAGGATCGAGACGAACAACCAGTTGAGAACGAAACGGTAGAACGGCAGATCGAACGTGTAGAAGCTGACGTCCATGTTGAACTGCGGATCGGTGATACCGAATGCCTGGCCGTTGAGGAACAACTGGATAGTGACCCAGTTGGCCTGCGCGATGAGACCGGACAGGATGCCGATCGCTACCGGAATGATCACGCCGAACAGACGAAGACGCGACATGACGGTGGTGCGGTAGCGCGCGATCGGATCATTGGGTCCGGAGACCGGGACGAACACCGGGCGTGCGCGGTACGCGAGAAGCATCGCGAGCCACACGATGGCGCCGACGACAATTCCGACAACCAGGAAGAGCACGAATCGCGTCAGCAGAACCTTGGTGAAGACACCGCGGAAGCCGACTTCGCCGAACCACAACCAGTCCGTGTACATGCCGATCAGTCGCGGCCCCACGAGCAGCAAGGCCGCCACTACGACAGCCACCACCAACAAGATTCGACTGCGTCTGGACAGAGAGGGTAAACCTGCGGGGGGCCGCATGCCCACGTGCCACGCTCCAAGATTTGGCGACGCCGTGGCGTCGCAACCGATTGCATCGATCACTGCGGCCACGCCCGAGTGGACTTGGCCGTTTCCGACCACTCTACGTAACAACGGTCACGGGTTGACAACACGGAGAGCGGGGAGCCGGACAGAAGGTGGGAGGATGAACGCGTGAGTGAAGAGAATATGAGCAGATCACCGAGTGCCCTCGCCCGGTGCGTTCATGAAGTTGTCGACCACATCGACGCCGAAGGCTGGGATCAACCGCCGAAGCTGTACGCGTTGGTACCCACCGAGATGCTCGCCGCGGCCGAACCCGGACTGCTCGACCAACTCGCCGAGGGCGCCGAATACACACCGATCGAACAGGAATCGCTTCCCGAGGACATCATCGGCGGTTCACGGGCACTCGACGAGTTCCTGGCGACGACGCATTGGCCCGAGTCCGTGCAGGGTTGCATCCTGGTGCAGGAGATCGTCGTCCTGCCGCCCGAGGCGGAATCGGATCTCGACCACGCCACGGCGCCGGTGTTGACCGATCAGCACGCGGCGGACGAAGTCGCTCGACTGACGGCCGACGCGCATCCCGATCGACGCGAAGCTCGACTGTTCGTCGGCGTGCTCCGTGACGGTCCCTCGCTGTCGCTCCTACAGATGCGTCCCGACGAGGATGCGGATCCGTACGGTGACTTGGAACTGCTCACCTACGACGGTCTTGCACCTCACCTCGTGCACGCCTTGTACGCGACGCTCGACGAGGTCGAAGAAGACTGACAGAGTCGTCGGCGGCCAGGCAGCTTTCAGCAGCGGGGTGCGTCGCCGCCCGTGTTGAGGCTCTCGAGTGAGTCCACTGCGCCGGGCAGGTTGTCGACCTTGACGAGTCGAAGCCCGTCCGGCGCATTCTGTTTCGCCTCGTCACAGTTCTGGGCCGGCACGAGGAAGGTCTCAGCACCGGCTTCGGACGCGGCGATCAACTTGTACCTGATGCCGCCGATCGGACCGACCTCGCCGTCGGAGTCGATGGTGCCCGTTCCGGCCACGAACTTTCCACCGTTGAGCTCCCCCGGAGTCAGCTTGTCGACCAAGGCCAGTGTGAACATCAGTCCGGCAGAAGGACCGCCGATGTCGGCGAGATTGAACTGCACGGTGAAGGGAACGTCCGGGACCTCGTTGGGTGTGACGCCGAGGTAACCCGATTCGGGCTTGTTGGGCCGCGCCCCGACGGTGACCGGCACCACGGTCTCCACACCCTCACGTAGGACGGTGACGTCGATCGCGGTGCCGGGCGCGATCGCACCGACCGTGTCCTGAACGCCGGTGATGGTGGTTACCGGAGCGTCGCCGATCTTGACCAGGACGTCGCCTTCTTGCAGGGCACCCGCAGCGGGACCGTCCGGGGTCACCTTCGAAACAGTCAGTGACACCGGCTTGCCGAGAAAGTGCAGTGCCGCCAACTCGGCACTGTCCTCGGACTGCTGGAAGTCGGCGGTGTTGGCCTGCTGAATCTCTTCCTTCGACTTCTCGGGTGGATAGATCTCCGAGCGAGGGACGAGTCCGTTGCTGCCACTCGCCCACAGTCCGAACGCTTCGAAGATGTTGAGGCCGTCGCGAACCGACACCGTTGTCATGTTGAGGTTGCCGTCGGTGGGATCGACCTCGGTCCCCTGGATGTCCACGACGGGCTTACCGTCGACGTCGCCGAGCGTGTTGAAGGTGGGGCCAGGACCGAGTGCGACATAAGGAACAGTGACCATTGTTCCGACGACTCCCAACACGACGATGGGTGCGAGTGCGGCCAAGAGCGTCACTATCCGTCGATTCACCTGATCCAGAGTAAAGCGCGAAGGCTCCGGAGCACCGATCGCACCGCCTGAGCGCCGTGCGTGTTCGCCGTCAGCGTGACTCGGAGGGCGACTCCGACCGCTCGAGCCTTGTACCGTTGAGGTATGAGCAATATGCCGTTCGGCTTCTCCAACTCCGACGACGATCCCGATCGCGACAAGAACGCGGCGGGTGGCAATCCGTTCGGGGGTGGTGACATGCCGTTCGGGTTCGGCGCGGGCGGTGAGGGATTCGATCCGGCTCAGCTCGGCCAGATGCTCACCCAGTTCGGGCAGATGCTGAGCGGAATGGGCTCGTCGATGGGCCAGGGCGGTACGTCCGGCCCGGTCAACTACGACATCGCCAAGAAGCTGGCACGCCAACAGATCGGATCGGTCACACCGATCACCGAGGGCAACGTCAAGGCGATCGCCGACGCCGCGCACCTGGCCGAGATGTGGCTGGACGCCGCGACAACGCTCCCTGCCGGAGCGAGCCGCACTCTTGCGTGGACTCCGAACGACTGGCTCGACAACACGATCGACACCTGGAAGCGACTCTGTGATCCGGTGGCCGAGAAGGTAGCGGGCATGTGGGTCCAGGGTCTTCCGGCCGAAGCACAGCAGATGGCTGGCCCGATGCTGGGCATGCTCGGCCAGATGGGCGGACTCGCGTTCGGCTCGCAATTGGGCCAGGCACTCGGCCAACTGTCCACCGAGGTGCTCTCCTCCACCGACATCGGCCTGCCCCTCGGCCCCGAAGGCACCGCGGCCCTTCTCCCGGCTGCGGTTCAGGCTTTCAGTGAGGGTCTCGAACAGCCGCATCAGGAAGTTCTGGTCTTCCTCGCCGCGCGGGAAGCCGCTCATCAGCGCCTTTACAGTCACGTTCCGTGGCTGCGCCAGCGTGTTCTCGCGACAGTGGAGGAATACGCCCGCGGAATCACCATGGACTTCTCGGCGATGGAAGAATTCGCCAAGGACCTCGATCCATCCGCTCTCACCGATCCGAGCAAGCTCGAAGCGTTGATGCAGCAGGGCACGTTCGAGCCGCAGAACACACCGGAGCAGAAAGCCGCTCTCGAACGTCTCGAGACTCTGCTTGCGCTGGTCGAGGGCTGGGTGGAGACGGTCGTCACCGCCGCACTCGGCGAGCGACTGCCTGGTGTTGCCGCGATGAGTGAGACGTTGCGGCGTCGCCGCGCTACCGGCGGCCCCGCCGAACAGACCTTTGCGACGCTGGTCGGACTCGAACTTCGTCCTCGCAAGGTCCGTGAAGCGGCTGGTTTGTGGCAGAAGCTCACTGCGGAAGCCGGTATGGACGTTCGCGACGGCGTCTGGTCACATCCTGACCTCATGCCCGATTCGAGCGATCTCGACGCACCGGACGGATTTGTCGCCCGTGTCCTCGGCGCCGGCGAAGCCGGTAATTTCGACGACCCGATAGCCCAGCTCGAAGCCGTCGTGGCAAAAGAGCGTGCGGCCGAGGAAGCGATGGACAAGACCCGCGAGGACGACGAAGAGAAGTAATCCCTTCTCGACCGATTTTCGCAGATCAGCCGCGATGACCGCCTGTGGATAACTGCCGCTGACGGGGACTCGCCGAGGGCCCGTCGTGCCAGCATCGAATGATGACCGGTCACACACACGACGACACCAGACAAGACAGCACTTCACAGCGATCCGCGGGACCCCGATGGGACCCGCGGATTGCTGTTCTGTCGCGCCCGGACGGTCGACTGCAGCTGGGATGGACCCCCGGACGTGCCGTCCTGCTGACTCTGCCTGTCGGGGTCGACGATCGCGCGGTGAAGTCGATCCTGCGCAAAATGGACGGCTCGAGACCCCGCGCGACCATCCTCTGGGAAGCGTCGAGGCGCGGGATTCCCACGTCGGTGACGGAGGAGTTGCTCGAGCAACTCGCCGATTCCGGTTTCGTCCACACTGCCCGCAGAAGCACCGCGACGGTCCGGATTCACGGTGTCGGTCCGCTCTCTGACGCCATCGAGCGCGCACTGGTCACCGGCGGGGTCAGCACGCGTCGCTCGCGCGGGTATCGCAACACCGACGTCGTGCGCACGTGGAACGAACAACTGGTGGTCCTGAGCGACGACGTCGTGACTGATCCTCGTCTGGTCAGCGATCTCGTTCGCTGCGGACTCCCCCACCTTTCCATCCGCATCCGCGACGGCAACGGTGTGGTCGGGCCTCTTGTCCTGCCTGGTCAGTCGAGTTGCCTGCGGTGCGCCGACATCCTCCGATCCGAACTCGACCCTCATTGGCTTCATCTGTCCGCGCAGCTACTCGGCAGCGCAGGCCACGCGGAATCGGCGATGATCCATGCAAGTGTCGCGCTGGCCCTGGCCGAGATCGACTCCGCATTATCGGAGACAGCGGCGACGCATGCGGCGAGTCTGTCGTCGACGCTCGAGATCGCGCTGCGTCCGTATCGGATCACAACCAGGCGCTGGCCTCGGCAAATATCCTGCAGTTGCCAATACCTGGCACCTGTTTCGGGCAAAGGACGCCCCAGTCAGACATGATGGTGTGGTGTCCGAGATCCCACGCAAGAGTTCTGCCCGTACTGCCAAACTCGCGAGCATCCCCCTGGGGATGGCCGGTCGCGCCGCCATGGGCTTCGGACGCAAGCTCGCCGGCGGTGACAAAGGCGAGATCGACGCACAGTTGAGCGCGAAGGCCGCCGAGCAATTGTTCGCGGTGCTGGGCGAACTCAAGGGTGGCGCGATGAAGCTGGGCCAAGCGCTCAGCGTCATGGAGGCGGCTATTCCGGAGGAATTCGCCGAACCATACCGCGAGTCGCTGAACAAGCTTCAGGCCGCTGCCCCACCGCTGCCGACCAAGCAAGTACACAAGATGCTCGACCAGCAACTCGGAACCAAGTGGCGCGACCGATTCCAGTCGTTCGACGATGAACCGACCGCGTCGGCAAGCATCGGGCAGGTTCATCGAGCCGTCTGGGCGGACGGCCGCGACGTAGCCGTGAAAGTTCAGTACCCCGGCGCCGACGAAGCTCTACGCGCCGATCTCAAGACCCTGGGCAGATTTGCCGGTCTCTTCGGTTCGGTCATGCCCGGTGTCGACGTACGGCCCGTGATCGAGGAGTTCACCGCGCGCACGGAGGAAGAACTCGACTATCGGATCGAGGCGAACAATCAGCGAGCTTTTGCCAAAGAGTTCGACGGAGATCCCCAATTCGTGATCCCGCACGTCGTGGCGAGCGCGCCGAAAGTGGTCGTGACCGAATGGATGACGGCAACCCCGTTGACCAGAATCATCGAGAGTGGAACGCCGGAGCAGCGCAATGCGGCCGGTGCACTACTCGCCGAATTCCACTTCGCGTCTCCGGCCCGTGTCGGATTGCTCCACTGTGACCCGCACCCCGGCAATTTCATGCTTCTCGAGGACGGCCGACTCGGCGTCATCGACTTCGGTGCTGCTGCGCCGTTCCCGAACGGACTGCCACGGGTTCTCGGCACGATGGTGCGCTTGGCTGTCGAGGAACAATTCGACGCGTTGACGGAGTTGTTGCGCGCCAACGGATTCGTGATCCCCGGACGCACGGTGACCGACAAGGAGATCGCGGATTACCTGCGACCCTTCACCGACCCGATCCAGACCGAGTCATTTCACTTCACTCGGGCATGGCTGCAAAAGGCCGCCGGAACCGCCACTGACTTCAACAGTGCGCAGTTCCGAACGGCCCGTGCACTCAACCTTCCGGCCGAGTATTTGATGATCTTCCGTGTTCTTCTCGGTTCGGTCGGCATATGCGCCCAGTTGGACGCATATGCCCCGTACATGGAAATCCTGACTCGTTGGTTGCCAGTGTTCGCGGAGCCGGTTATGGATGAAACCGGCTCCGCCGAATAGGGCTCTCACGCGCACACAAGTTGCTTGCGTGGGCGCCCTCTCGGTCTCTTGCGCGCTATGACGGCCCCCTGATCGAGGATCTCGCCGCCCCACACCCCCCATGGCTCGGCGCGGTCGAGAGC
>NZ_CAURKP010000208.1:0-8350 GCF_963525155.1 uncultured Rhodococcus sp. | reverse complement strand
AGCACTTTCCGACGGCATTGCAGCCCGCCCGGTCGTCATCGGACCGGTCACCTTCCTGCTGCTCTCGAAGGCTGTCGGCACCGACGAGCCGCTGCTCTCGCGACTCGAAGAACTACTCCCCCTCTACGCGGATCTACTCGGTCGGCTCGCGAAGGCCGGTGCGAGCTGGGTTCAGCTCGACGAACCGGCCCTCGTGGGCGATCCCACCGACGAGGAAATCGAAGCGGCACGCGCTGCGTACGAACAGCTTTCAGCGCTGTCCGAGCGGCCGTCGATCCTGTTGGCGTCGTACTTCGGTTCGCTGCGTGAGGCGCTGCCCGCGCTTGCGTCCACCGGCGTCGAAGGATTTGTCGTCGACCTGGTGGCCGGTCAGGATTCGATCGGCTCCGTCCCCGAACTCGCCCGCAAACTGGTCGTCGCCGGTGTGGTCGACGGACGAAACATCTGGCGGTCGGATCTGGATTCGGCACTGAGCACGCTGGGTGCTCTGTTGGGCAGCGTGGATACTCTTGCCGTCTCCACATCGTGCTCCCTGCTGCATGTTCCGTACACTCTCGACGCAGAGGCCGATGTCGACAAGGCCCTGCGCTCGTGGCTCGCGTTCGGCACCGAGAAGGTCAAGGAAGTAGTAACTCTCGCAACCGCTCTCACACAGGGCCGAGAGTCGGTGGAGGACGAGTTCGCTCTGGCACGAGCGGCCGCGTCGACCCGCAAGGACGATCGCAGACTCAATGATGCGAGTGTTCGAGGCCGTTTGGACGCGGTGCTGAACTCGGCGACCGGTCGCGCGCCCGCCGCCGAACGTCGCGCTGCCCAGGACGAACTGCTTTCTCTGCCGCCGCTGCCCACGACGACCATCGGTTCGTACCCGCAAACCTCGAAGATCCGCATCGCTCGCGCAGCACTGCGCAAGGGCGAGATCGACGAAGCCGAGTACGTCAACCGTATGCGCGCCGAAATTGCCGAAGTTGTTGCGCTCCAGGAAAAGCTGGACCTGGACGTTCTTGTTCACGGTGAGCCGGAACGCAACGACATGGTCCAGTACTTCGCGGAGCAGTTGGACGGATTCTTCGCCACCGCCAACGGTTGGGTCCAGTCGTACGGCACCCGCTGCGTGCGTCCGCCGATTCTGTACGGCGACGTCTCCCGCCCGAAACAGATGACCGTCGACTGGATCACGTACGCGCAGTCCCTGACCGACAAGCCGGTCAAGGGCATGCTCACCGGACCCGTCACCATTCTGGCCTGGTCGTTCGTCCGCGACGACCAACCCCTCGCCGACTCGGCAAATCAAGTCGCACTGGCCATTCGAGACGAGACCGTCGACCTGCAGGCCGCCGGAATCGGAATCATCCAGGTCGACGAACCGGCTCTGCGAGAACTACTCCCACTGCGTGCCGAGGATCAGCGCGCCTACCTGGACTGGTCGGTCGGCGCCTTCCGGTTGGCTACCTCGGGCGTCGCGGATTCCACCGCGATCCACACGCACCTGTGCTACTCCGAGTTCGGAGCGGTGATCGGCGCCATCGCCGGCCTCGACGCGGACGTCACGTCCATCGAGGCGGCGCGCTCACACATGGAGGTCCTCGACGATCTCAGTTCGGTCGGGTTCGACCTCGGCGTCGGGCCGGGTGTCTACGACATCCACTCGCCGCGGGTGCCGAGCGTCGACGAGATTGCCGAATCCCTGCGTGAGGCACTCAAAGCTGTTCCTGTCGAGCGGTTGTGGGTCAACCCGGACTGCGGTCTGAAGACCCGCGGTTCCGTCGAGGCCGAGGCGTCACTGCGTAACCTCGTCGAAGCCGCGAAGTTGGTACGAGCGGAGCTATAGGGGCAAAGCCCCGGTGCGCCTTTTTGGTAGTGGGCACTACCAGAAAGGCGCACGGGGGTCAGCTCAACCACGTATTGCCGAAGAGCAGAATCCCGTCCGCACTCGGCATCACTCCGTGCACGTTCTCGCGCCACGGGATGAAAACCTTGCCGGAGTTGACCACGGCCATCGGCGCCGTCTCGTTGACCACGGTCTGAATATCGTCGATGACGGCTCGCCGCTCATCCTCGCCCGACGCTGTTTGCAGCTTGCCGAGCAACTCGTCCATCCGAGCGTTCTTGTAGCCGAGAATGTTCGACGGCGATTCGCTGAACAGGTTGCCGTACATACGCACGAACGGTGACTCTTCCAGCACGTTGAACGCGAAGTAGGACACGTCGTAGTCATGCTTTGCGTACAGCATGGAAATCAGATCGTTGATGCTGGTTGCGTAGGTGATGTCGACCGTGAAACCCACTGCCTGCAAGAGCGACTGAAACGTCAGTGCGCTGCGCTGCGTCGCCGGATCGTTCATCCCGACGTACGTCAGTTTTCCGTCGTAACCGTCGGCCTTCGCCTCGGCGAGATACTTCTTGGCCGCCTCGGGGTCGAAGCCGTTCCCGGCCACCGATCCGTGCCACTGCGACCACGACGCGAACATGTCGGTGCCGGGTTCGCCGAAGCCGCCCTGAACTCGCTCGTTGAAGGTAGTCGGGTCCACCGCAGCGACAATCGCCTTACGCACGCGCTCGTCCTTCGCTGCCCGATCGTCGCGCTGATTGATTGCCAGAACGCCGGCCATGCTGGCCGAGTACACAAATCCGGGATCACCGGCTTCGAAAGCCTCGTGAATGAAGTCGGGAGACTTCAGATAGGCGACTTGAATTCCGTCGGTGTGCAATCCCTCGAGTTTGCTCTTCTCATTGACGATTGCCGGAAAGCGCAACTTCTCAAGGTACGGCGCCCCGTCCCAGTACGTCGGACGGGCAGCGAGCACCAATTCGTCCTGGGAGGCGAACTTCTCGACGGTGAACGGGCCTGCCCCGATCGGGGTGAACGTGCCGGTAGCCATCGACGAGGGCGCGACGATCATGCCGGGACCGGTGGTGAACATGATCGGGAACTCGTCCCACGGCTGCGCCAATGTGAAGACGACCGTACTCGGATCCGGTGAATTCGTCTCGCGCACAGCGGTCTTCCACACCAGCGCGTGAGTTCCCTTCTTCTGCAGATAGTGATCGATACTCCACAGGACTGCCGCACTGTCCATCGGAGTGCCGTCGCTGAAGGTGACGCCGTCGCGCAATTTCAGTGTCCACACCGTGTTGTCGCCGTTGGCCGACAAGGACTGCGCCAAGTGGGGAACATACTCGCCCGCCGACGTATCGAAGCGCATGAGAAGGTCGTAGATGGCTGCCATTTCGCTACCACCGGTAGCGCCGCCGTCCTGACGGTCAGCCGGATCGAGACTGCTGATCCCGTTGTAGGTGGCAAACGACACGGTGCCACCCGAGCGCGGCTCTCCCCCGTTGTTCTGGTCACCGACAACTCCGACCGTCACGTCCGATGCATCCGTGGTCGTACCTTGGCTGCTACCGGCGCACCCCGTCACCACCAGCGTCGCCGACGCCAGGACAACCATCCAGATTCGAGCGCGGACTCGGTACGAGCGCTTCATTGCGACTCACTTTCACAGTTCACGGATACGTCGATCCCTGGATCGGACACCCCGACATATTTGTAAGTGAATTCTAGGTAAGGACTCGTCCTGCGTCTTCGTTTTCACAAAGCCGAAGCGATAATTCGCGTTCATGACAGCAGAAACAAGAACTGAATTCTAGGTTGCAACCGTTCAGCGAATTACCAGTCCGATGACGTCTTCGACGTTCCGCTGGGCCTCTGCGAATCCGATCCGGCCACTGGTCCACAGCGCAAGGGCCGTCAACATCGTGCCGCCTATTGCCACGGCCGCAACCCTCGCCGTCTCGGCCGGGACGCCGTCCATCAACTCGAACAGCATTCTCCGATGTGCCGCTGCGCGCAGATCCAACGACTCGATCACGAACTGATCCGAGGACGAATGGAGTTCGATCTCCAACCGAGCGAAGTAGGGCCTACGCTCGAATGCCTTCATCTCGCGGCGATGAAGTGCCAGAACCCGCTCGTACGCGTTGTTCTCGCCACCGTCTGCCCGCAACTTCTCAGGACGACGGACCGATTCGAGACCGCTCCACGCCGTCATCGCCGCAGCCAGAAGTTGCTGTTTGGTCGGAAAGTAGCGATACAGCGTTCCGAGTGCGACGCCTGAACGCTCCGAGACGTCTTTCATCTGGATTCGATCCGACGGCATCTCGGCCAGCATCTCGACCACCGCCGTGGTCAGTCGTCCTCTCCGCTCGAGTTGCCCCACCGACATGAGGTCGACGTCCAAGGGAAACTCGTCGCTGCGCGCAGTCACGCGCGTCACGATAGTTCAGAATCCTGACCGCAGTGCCGGGTTGCGAAGTTTCATCGTAACCCCGAGATCTAATACACGGATTAATCAACTGCAGATCGCGCTAGGGTTAGTCCATGACTGACCGGACAACCGATGACCAGCCAACCGTCGGCGTGCTGAACTTCTGGTCGTTCATCGAACTGGCCAACAAGCGACTGGCCACCGAACACGGCTTTCGCGACCAGCTGGCCACCGAGGTACTACTGACGCTCAATCGGGCTTCCAACGTGGTCACCTACGATCTCGAGTCGTCGATCCACCGCCCTCGCGGCTGGTCATGGTCCTCCTTCAGGCTGTTGTTCGTCACCTGGCTGGCCGGTCCGATCGAGCCGAAGGCTGCCGCCGAGCTCACCGGCATGAGTAGGGCAGCGGTCTCCAATCTGTCCAAGTCGCTGCTGGCGGACGGATTGATCGATCGTCGGCCCACCGAGAACGACGGCCGTTCGGTCCAGCTGTACCTGACCGACAAGGGCCGAGAAGCCATGGTCGAAGCCTTTCGTGAGCAGAACGAACGCGAACACGCCTGGGTAAGCGTCCTGAGCGAGGCCGAACAGCGAATTCTTGTCATGCTCCTAGACAAACTGATCACCAACCGCAGCCAGTTCGACGTACGCGGACGTAACTGACATAGACCCGACCCCCCTTGGAGGGTTGCGCTCATCACATCATTTTAGTTAATGTATTTACTATCTGGTGGAGGTGAGCCAGGCAGAACAGCACAAGAAGGAGCCCCGTCATGGCGTTCTATCGACAACTCGGCAACATCCCACCGAAGCGTCACACCCAACACCGTGACGAGTCCGGCAACCTCTACTACGAAGAGCTGATGGGAGAGGAAGGCTTCTCCTCGGATTCTTCGTTGCTGTACCACCGCGAGATCCCGTCGGCCATCGTCGACGCAACGGTCTGGGAACTGCGCGATCAGAGCACAACCCCCAACCATCCCCTCAAACCGCGCCATCTGAAACTCCACACGCTGTTTCCCGAAAGCACCTGGAACGAGACCGACGTGGTAACCGGCCGTCGTCTCATCCTCGGAAATGCCGACGTGCGATTGTCCTACGTCGTTGCGGCAGCGCCATCTCCCCTGTATCGCAACGCAATCGGCGACGAGATGGTCTACATCGAATCTGGCGAGGCGACCGTCGAGACCGTCTTCGGTGCACTCGAGGCCAGTGAAGGTGACTACGTACTGATCCCGATGTCCACAACGCATCGATGGATCCCCAAGGGTGACAAGCCACTTCGTGCCTACGCCATCGAGGCGAACAGTCACATCGTCCCGCCCAAGCGCTATCTTTCCCGCTTCGGCCAGCTGCTCGAGAACGCACCGTTCTGTGAACGAGACCTGCACGGACCGATCGCGCCCATGATCGCCGAAGGAACCGACGTCGAGGTACTGGTCAAGCACCGAACGTCGGCGGGCATCGTCGGCACCCGAATGGTTTATCCCACGCACCCTTTCGATGTCGTCGGCTGGGACGGCTGCCTGTACCCGTACACCTTCAACATCTCCGACTACGAGCCGATCACGGGCCGTGTTCACCAACCGCCGCCGGCGCACCAGGCGTTCGAGGGGAACAACTTCGTGATCTGCAACTTCGTTCCGCGCAAGGTCGACTACCACCCCCTGTCGATCCCGGTGCCGTACTACCACTCGAACGTCGACTCGGACGAGATCATGTTCTACTGCGGCGGTGACTACGAGGCGCGCAAGGGTTCCGGCATCGGACAGGGTTCGATATCGATTCATCCCGGCGGCCACGCCCACGGACCACAACCCGGCGCCTACGAGCGGAGCATCGGCGCCGAGTTCTTCGACGAGCTCGCCGTGATGGTCGATACGTTCCGGCCCCTCGAATTGGGTGAGGGAGCCCTGGCCTGCGAGGACGAAGCGTACGCCTGGAGTTGGGCAGGGCGGGGGCCTCGGCAATGACGATCATCTCCCCACTCCTGCGTGGCCTGTGCGACGACGCAGCACTCTTCCCACCCGGCAATGCTCCTCTCGCCGAGGCAATTCCGGCCCACGCCGCCTACCTGCAGGCGGATTACGACGCACTGGTCGGGCCTTTCGTTTTTCCCGCGCCGCGACTGGGCGAACTGGCTGCGTACGTTTCAGCGGACAGCCCGGTGACGCTGAGCCTGACCGTGCCGGCCGGCCCATCCGATACGGCGGCCGCACTCTCGAACGCGCTCGCCATCCCTGGTGTTCACGTCGCCGCAGTCGAGGTGGGAATTCCTGAAGGGTTGGACGCCGATGCGGCCTTCGAGGAAATCGCTCGTGTCCATGCCGCTCATCCCGACGTCGACATTTTTGTCGAGGTGCCTCGAGGTGATCGGCGCGCGGGCTATCTGGCAGCTCTCGAAACTGCCGGGCATTCCGCAAAGTTTCGCACCGGCGGGATTGTCGCCGAGGCGTACCCGAACGAGGAAGAGCTCGCCGATGCGGTGATATCCGTTGTCCGAGCGAATATCCCGTTCAAGGCGACTGCGGGACTGCACCACGGCGTGCGCAACACCGATCCGGAAACAGGCTTCGAGCAACACGGCTTCCTCAACATCATGGTGGCCGTCGACGCGGCGAGGCGGGGCGCCGATCGTTCGGAAATTGTTGCTGCACTGTCTCAGCGCGATGGAAAATCGATCGCGCAAGCCCTGTCCGACCTCACCGAGGACGAGGCCGGCGAGGTGCGTCGCCGATTCCTCTCGTTCGGTACCTGCAGCATCTCGGACCCTCTGACCGAGCTGGAAGGCCTCGGGTTGATCGTCCGCTCCGACAAAACCGAAGGAACTCTCGTATGACTGTCACGACCATCGACATTCCCGCCGACTCACTGTTCGGTCTCGACAATCTGCCGTACGGGGTCTTCTCCCCCGCGGGAGGGTTACCGCGTGTCGGTGTGCGCGTCGCCGAATCGGTGGTCGATCTCGCAGCGACACTGGGTGATTCCGTCTTCTCCGAACCGACTCTGAACGCGTTCATGGCTCAGGGACGAGATCAGTGGGTATCGGTGCGAAACCGGATCACGGAGCTCGTGACTAGCGAAATAGACTCGAATGCAGTGTTTTCCGTTGATTCGGTGACAATGCATTTGCCGATCGCAGTGGCCGACTACGTGGATTTCTACGCGTCGGAGAATCACGCAACCAACCTCGGACGCCTGTTCCGCCCCGACGCCGCCCCCTTGATGCCGAACTGGAAGCACCTTCCCGTCGGATACCACGGACGCTCGAGCACCATCGTCGTCTCCGGCACCGACATCGTTCGTCCCTGCGGACAGCGGAAGGCACCCGATCAGGAAAGCCCGGACTTCGGACCGTCCCGGCGCCTCGACATCGAAGCCGAGATGGGGTTCATCGTCGGAACTCCCTCGAAGATGGGCGATTCCATCACCCCGGACGAATTTGCCGAGTACGTCTTCGGCGCCGTCGTCGTGAACGACTGGTCTGCCCGAGACATCCAGGCGTGGGAGTACGTGCCCCTCGGTCCGAACCTGGGGAAGAGTTTCGCGACCTCCATCTCACCGTGGGTCGTACCCTTGCTCGCTCTCGAAGCAGCCCGAATCGACACTCCGGTGCAGGATCCCGAACCGCTTTCCTATCTGCGTGGTGAAGAGAAGTGGGGGCTGGACATCGACCTGGCCGTCGAATGGAACGGTCACGTCGTCTCCCGGCCGCCCTACGCCCAGATGTACTGGTCGCCTGCGCAGATGCTCGCGCACACCACCATCAACGGCGCAGCAGCGAGCACCGGCGATCTCTTCGCGTCCGGAACCATTTCCGGACCGGACAAAGATCAGCGCGGCGCCTTCATAGAGCTGACGTGGGGCGGCAAGGAACCCGTAGCTGTGGGCTCCGAGACCCGTACCTTTCTCGAAGACGGCGACACCATCGCCATCTCAGCCACCGCTCCCGGCGTCGGCGGATCACGAATCGGCTTCGGGGATGTTCACGCTCGGATCCTGCCTGCAACGCAAACCGAAAGATAGTGATTGACAACTGTTTGATTCACGCTGATCTGATGTCCGGAATTCCTTGCCTCA
>NZ_CAURKP010000207.1:0-8378 GCF_963525155.1 uncultured Rhodococcus sp. | reverse complement strand
CGTCGGAATCGAGGACGAGGTGGTCGGGCCGAGAACCTCCGACGAGTTGCTCGGCCAGAGTGGAAGTGGTGATCTCGACCTTCGGCTGCGCGTCGTAGATCAGATCTCGCAACCGCTCGGCCGGGTGCTGCGGATCCAGGGCCACGTACGCTGCGCCCGCGTTCAATGTCGCGAGCAGCGCCACCACCATCTCGGAAGTACGCGGAAGCGCAAGTCCGACAATGTCGTCCGGGCCGACATCGCGGGCCCGAAGCAACCGGGCGAGCTTGTGGACGCGGCCACCGAGTTCTGCGCCTGTCAAACGTTCGTCACCGCACACGAGGACTGTGTCATCCGCGTGCTCGACAACGATGCGGTCGAACACGTCGGGAACGAGTTCGACCGAGCCGGGCAGCGGTGCAGTTTCGCGGCCGGCGAGAATCCGCGCGGCTTCGGCCGCAGGCATCATCTCCACCTGACCGACGGCAGGATCTCCCTCCCCGACCATCGCGTTGACGATGCTGACGAAACCAGCGAGGCGACGTTGAACCGATTCCCGAGTATTGGTACGCGCGTCCACTTCGAATCCGAGTAGAACTTCGCCGTCCGCAATGGGCGTCACCGTCAAACCCAGGTCCTCCGGCGGTCCCCCGGCGACGTTTCGCAGTACACCCACAGCGCCGGCGAAATCGAGGGCGAAGTCGAAAGCCTTGAGATTGATTCCGATCCCGTGAAGCAGTGCGCCGGTTCCGGCGACGCCCAGGTCCCGAGCAAGATTCTCACCGCGGTAGCGCTGGTGTGCGCGCAGGCTTTTCATCGTGGCGGCCACCTGCTTGCTCAGGTCACCGAGTCGATCGTGGCTGCGAATCGTCAACCGGAGAGGCAGAACGTTGACTGCCATGGCCGGCGTCTTGAGTGCCGTGCGGCCTACGCGCGCCATGAGTGGCATCGCGATGACAACATCCGTCTCGCCGAGCAGTCGGTGGAGAAACGCGCCGTAGCAGGCGATCAGTGCCTCGGCCCACGTTGTTCCCGTCGCGTCTGCCACCTCTTTGAGGCAGCTGAGGGCGTCGGCGGTAATGACCTCGCGAACCTGGATCGTTCGTTCCGCCGGACCGGTGACCTGCTGGCCGCGTCCGTCCAACGCGGGCAACGGCGTCAGGACATCACGCCAGTAGTCACGATCTTCCGCGAACTGCTCGCCAGCCCGGTACGCCTCGTCCTCGCTGACCAGATCTGTCATAGAACCGAATCGCGTTGGCGCGACCTCGGTTCCCTTCTTCGCGGCCGTGTAGTGCGCGGCGACTCGGCGCGAAATCATTGCTGCGCTGTATCCGTCGACGATCAGGTGGTGATAGAGCTGAATGCACCAGATCTCGCGATCGGAGAGCCTGATCAGCGAGTAGGTGTACAGCGGACGCTCCACCATCAGGCGGCAGTACTCGGACGCCCGGCTGCGCTCGGCGTCGACCAGTGCGTGCGCCACGGCTACGGGATCGCGCTCGTCACGGACGTCGGTGATCGGGATGATGCCAACCGGCTCGTCGGAGATGTACTGACGCGGGCCGTCCGCCGTCTCGATCATCCGCAGCCGCATGGTTTCGGCTTCACCGATCGTCGCCGTGATGGCGGCTGTCAGCAGTTCGGTGTCGATCGGTTCGTCACCCGAGATTTCGAGCACCTCACCGACGAGGTAGCTCCGAGATTCGGGATCAAGCCTCTGTGCGTTCCAAATCCCGAGTTGAGCTCCTGTGAGAGCAAACGTAGCTTCGCTCGCCGCTCCGGAGTTCGAACCTGGAAGAACGCTCACACTGATCCCCTCGTCTGTGGACACACGTCACCCAAGGGTGACCTAACGTCGTTTTGGGTAGCCTAAACTAAATGTCAATGAATCGGGGAATCCGCCTCGCCGGTGACCCGAGAACCGACGGCTCCCGACGCGTTAATCAGAGGACACGCGCTTCTACAACCGCTTGCGGGACAGTCTCTTTCGTGAATCGAAACGAGAAAGTGAAGGCTAGTCCATCAGCGTTGCCGCGACGGTTCCGCCCAGTTCATAACAACCATCGCGGACAGATTTGTCCACGCTCACAGTCACTTCGAGCGGATCCGCCACCGCGACCAATCCGAGCCCGGTGGCGAGTTTGCGCACCGAGGACACTGCACCGGCAGTGTCGTTGTTGCCGTGAACCCACAGGCCGTACGGTCGATCCGAAACCGCGCCGAGGCATTGGTAGTACGTGGTGTCGAAGAAGTATTTCAGCGCGCCCGACATGTAACCGAAATTGGCGGTGGTTCCGAAAAGATAGCCGTCAGCAGCGAGGACGTCGGGCACCGTCGCCGCCAACGCCGGCATCACCTTCACCTCGACGCCCTCGATCTCGGGATCGCGAGCCCCGGCCAGGACCGCATCCAACAATTCGTGGGTTGTCGGCGAGGGCGAGTGGTGAACCACCAACAGAGTCTTCACACACCTGACAATACGGCGACGGGTGGCGCACCCGTCGCCGTTCACGCCTACGCCGAAACCGTTTCCGCGCTCATCGCCTTGACCAGGTCGTCGGTTCGGGTGACCGAGGCGCAGCGCCCGGCCGCGTACTCGAGCGCACCGACATGCTCGTCCAGGGAGAAGTCGGCTACCGCGTCGCCCACGAAGAAGATCTGCACGTCTTGCATGAACCCGTCCAAAGCGGTAGTCAGGCAACCGATGTGGGCATAGATTCCGGTGATGATCAGCTGGTCACGCCCACTCTCGCGCAGCCGCTCACGCAGATCCGTCTTGATGAAGGCGCTGTAGCGCCATTTTGTGAGCATCACGTCGTCCGAATGCGGAGCCAACTCGGCGATCACGTCGGTGTGAGCGGGATCTGCCTTCAGACCCGGTCCCCAGAAATCCGACAGCAACGCACGCTCCTCGGGATCCTGATCACCGGGTTGCGCGGTGTAGACGATCGGGATTCCGGCAGCTCGCGCCGACGAACGAAGCCGGTCGATGTTCGGAACCACGGTTTGGAGCGGGTCGACGCTTCGGTCGTACGCGTTCACGAAATATTCCTGCATGTCGTGCAGAAGCAACACCGCTCGGGAAGGATCGAGAGTCCAGTCGACCCGATTCTGCGGAAACTCGGTGGGCATCTCGTATCGCACTGCTGTGGGTAGCGCCATGATGAATCTCCTCGAAAATGTGGGGGTGGGAACCGATCAACTCGACAGAGTCTGTGCGGCAATCGATTCGCTGAGAACACGGCGCAAGGCCGCCTTGCTGGTCTTTCCGACGCCGGTGACGGGGAACTCGGTCACGAACTCCACTCGATCCGGAACCTTGTACGCCGCAACGCCTCGGCCTCGTATGTATCGTTTGATCTCGCCGACGGTCGGCACATTTCCGGAAATCACCAGGACAGCACAGGTTCGTTCGCCCAGGTACTCGTCGGGAACAGCGACGACGGCCGCATCGTGGACAGCAGGATGCGAGAGCAGGTGGTTCTCGATCTCCTCGGCGGCCACCTTCTCGCCGCCGCGGTTGATCTGGTCCTTTGCGCGGCCCTCGACAATCAGGTGTCCCGAATCGGTGACGCTGACCAGATCGCCGGTGCGATAGAAACCTTCGGCGTCGAAGACCTCGGCATTGTGCGCATCCGCCCGGTAATAGCCGCGGATCGTGTACGGCCCCCGAGTCAGTAAGTGCCCCGTGGTTCCGGGCTCGACGAGCGCGCCATCGTCATCGACTACACGAACCTCGTCGTCCGGTGAAATGGGCCGGCCCTGCGTGCTGACGATCAATTCTTGCGTGTCGTCGAGGCGGGTGTAGTTGACCAAACCCTCAGCCATGCCGAACACCTGCTGGAGGGTGCAGCCCAACTCCTTGGGTACGCGTGCGGCAGCTTCGGCGCTGAACTTCGCTCCGCCGACGCCGAGAACCCGCAAGCTCGACAGGTCGTGATCTGCCTTGCTGGGGGCGGCCATCCACGCCAATGCGATCGGTGGAACCAACGACGCGTGCGTGACTCGCTCTGATTCGATCAGACCGAAAGCTGTGGACGGCATGGTGTCCGGCGCCAGAACCACGGTGCCGCCCGCGTGGAAGACACCGAGAATACCCGGCGAACTCATCGGAAAATTATGCGCTGCAGGGAGAACCACCAACATGCGCGTCGAGTCGTCGACGCCACAGATCGGGTTGGACGCTCGCACCGAGTAGAGGTAGTCGGCGTGCGTTCGCGGAATCAGCTTCGGAACACCGGTCGTGCCACCGGAAAGCTGAAGAAAGGCGACCGACAACGGATCGACGTCGGCAAGAACGGGAACCTCGTATCCGCGCAGCGAATCGAAACCGACAAACTCTTCGGGGTCACCGGCCACGATCACAACAGGCGGAGTCTCGAGGCCTTCGTTCACCTCGCGCGCCAGCGCGCGGTAGTCGAACCCGCCATGACGGTCGGCGACGATATAGGCAGCGACATCAGCGAACTGGCAGAAGTATCCGATTTCGGTTCGGCGATGCGCCGGCAACCCGAATACCGGCAGGGCGCCGAGCTTCAACACACCGAACAATGCTTCGACGTATTCCACGATGTTCGGCAGCTGCAGAAGCACCCGGTCACCGGCGCGAACACCCAAGCCGGACAGGCCTCCGGCCACGGCCGAGCTGCGACGATCGAGGTCGGAATATGTCAGCCGTGTCTGTGTGCCAGAGGCATCGCTGCCGACCACCGCTTCGTTGTCGGGATGCCGTGCGGCCGCGGCCGTGACGAATCCGGCCAGCGTCTCGTCAGTCCAATAGCCTCGTTCCCGATAATGCGTCACCAAATCGGGTGGATACTGTGCGACGGGTGCCAAGGGCTCGCGAGCGATCCTCGAGGTCATGCAAGTGACTCCTGTTCGAAAGTACTGTCAGCAAATACGTCTCACGCTTTGAGCGTCGCTCCACCGTCGACGTACAGCGCCTGCATGGTGATGTGGGCCGCCCGGTCGGACAGCAGGAAGTGCACCGAGTCCGCGATATCGTCTGCGGTGGCCAGTTTTCCGAGCGGAATGCCCAGGCGATAGCTCGCCAGATTGCCTTCGATGACCGCGTCGGCACCCGAATCGTCGGAAGGGTCCGACCACAGTGACCGCTGCATCGCTGTGTCGGTGGATCCCGGAGCGACCACGTTGACACGAATCCCGTCGGCGGCCAACTCCAGCCCAGCGGTTCGAACCAACATCGTCGCAGCAGCTTTGGACGAACCGTAAGCACCCATCCCGATACGTGGCACACCGGCTGCGTTGGACGAGACCACCACGATCGATCCGGTCCGCTGACGACGCATTTCCAGTCCCACACTTTGCAGCACGTTGAGCAAACCGAAGACGTTGACGCCGAAGATCTTCCGCCACTGATCGGGATCAGAGTCCAGCACCGATCCGGTGTCGAGTATTCCGGCGACGTGCGCGAGCGCGTCGATCCGGCCGTACGTGTCCATCGCGGAGGTCACTGCTGCATCGACTGCTTGCCGGTCGGTCACGTCCACGACGTGGGACTCGATCGCGGCGCCATCGGTGATGGTTTCTGCCAATTCCGCAGTTACCCGCTTCAATTCGACGTCGTCGCGATCGAGCAACGCCAGCGAATACCCGTCGCGCGCAAGCGTACGGGCCACTGCGGCGCCGATCCCCGCCGCAGCACCGGTGACCACGGCGATTCGGCGCTCGCTCACTGCGGGCACAGGACCTGAACCCAGGCATTGATCGTGGGCTCTTCTGCCAACTCCGCGAAGTCGGCATCCGCGCCCGCTCCCCGCCACCGTTCGACGAGCGTCATCAAGCGAACCGAGTCAAGGCCTTCGTCACCCAGGTCCGCGTCGTCGCCGAGTTGTTCTGCCCTCATCGACAGAACCTCGGCGACGTCGCGCACGATCTGGTCACGGTCCACGGTGTTGCTCATCGGTCTCCTCGAGTAGTGGTCGACGCGCTCAGATCGAGCCAACCCAACCCTCGTGTCGACCCCGTCCGCACGCCTTGACTTTAGGCCAGCCTAACCATAACGGTACGGAAGTACACAACCCGGGCGCTCGCAACACAAATTCACCCAAACTAAGGCTAGCCTCAACATAACAAGCAATCTGTCGAACTGGAAGGGTGTCCATGTCAGCACTCGCCGAAGTCTCCGAATTCCCGTTGCGCAACAACCGGACTGACGATGAAACGGACTCCGTTTTCCTGCTCTCACGTAGGCAAACGTCGATCCGCACTTCGGGAGTAGTCGAAGAATTCGACTCGGCCTTCGACGCTGCCGAAGCCCTCAAGACCGGGCGCATCGACTCGGTCGTCGGCGCCCTGCCGTTCTCCCCGGAGACGCCGTCCGCCCTCACCGCGCCACTGAGTTTCACACGAGTCCGCGGTGATCTATATCACTCCAACATCCCGTCATTACCCACTTCGCGGGTAGCCGGATTCGAACCCAGCCCGCAGATCCACACCGACAGGGTCCGCGGAGCCATCGAACGACTTCGAGCAGGCGAACTCGACAAAGTTGTCCTCGCACGCTCCCTGACCATCGAGGCCGAGTCCACGATCTTCCCCGCCGCTCTGGCCGAGAAACTGATTGCACTCGATCACGCGCACAACGGTTTCTGCGTCGACCTGTCCCCCGCCGGAGGAAAGTACCGCGGGCGTTCGCTGGTCGGTTCGACGCCCGAGGTTCTGATCGAAAGGCGAGGCGGCGTCGTCACCTGCCACCCGCTGGCGGGCTCGATTGCACGCCACCCGAATTCGGATCAGGACGAGGCGAATGCCGAGCAACTCCGCGCGTCGACCAAAGATCTCGCCGAACACGCGTTTGTCGTCGACTCCATCAGCGCGATACTCGGACCACTGTGCACGTCCTTCAATGCACCCAGCGCACCGGAAATCCTTCGGACACCGCAACTGTGGCATCTCGGGACCAAGATCGAAGGTGTCCTGATCGACCCGACCCTGACCTCGCTCGAACTCGCAATGGCGCTGCATCCGACTCCCGCTGTCTGCGGCACACCGACGGTCGCCGCACGCGAGCACATCACCGCAACCGAAGCCGATCGTGGGTTCTATGCCGGTGCCGTGGGCTGGTGCGACCGGACTGGAGACGGCGAGTGGATGGTTGCTATTCGTTGCGCCGAGATCGCAGCAGACGGCCTCTCGGCGCGGGCCTACGCCGGCGGCGGCATCGTCGCTACTTCCGACCCGGAAATCGAATTGAGAGAGACCAGTACAAAATTCCGCACGCTACTCAGTGCGTTCGACCTCGCTGAACATCAGCTCTGACAGGGCGTCACTTCTTCGAGGTGTTCAGGGCAATCGCGGCGTGAACGAGTGCCTTGAACGCCTTTTCGTCGACGGCTTCGCCCTCGTGGAAATCGATCGCCCGTCGCGTATTGCCCTCGAGGCTGGAGTTGAAGAGTCCTGAAGCGTCGTCGAGTGATGCGCCTTTGGCAAAGGTCACCTTCACTGCGCTCTTGTAAGTCTCACCGGTACAGATCATTCCGGCGTGGTACCACACGGGAACACCTCGCCACTTCCATTCCTCCACCACATCCGGATCCACTTCTTTGATCAGAGTTCGTATCCGGGCGAGCATCTCGCCCCGCCAGTCTCCGAGTTCCTCGATTCGCTGGTCGATCAACCGAGACGGGGAATCTGCGCCTTGCTTGTCGGACTCACTCTTCGCCATCGCTTCGTCACTTCCTGCTCGTCGCCGCCGATCTCCGGTGAGTCGAGTATCCCCTCCTGCACGCGGATTCACTCGGTGAATCACTGACGCATCACGACGTTTCGGCATAGGCGATTTCTTGCAGTTTCTGTCAAAGTGAGACGGACGTCCAGTATTCTCTGGGTACTAAGTCCCGATTCTTCGGCCTGGAGGACTGCATCGTGATCTGGAATCGACCGCTCACCCACTCAGTCGCTTGGGCTGCCGGATCGGTTGTTCTCGCCGCCGCGATTGTCGGCGTTCACACCGTTCCTGCGGCGGCGCAACAGGCCCGCGTCTTCGACGTACTGTGCACACCCACCGATGCAGGCCTTTCCGAGCTGTCCGGACTCACCGTCACCGCGGCCGGGATGTACGCAATCGGCGACAGCGGCTCCGACGATCGGGTCGCCGAACTCGATTCGAACTGCCACGTGCAGCGCTGGATCAGCGTGGGCACCCCTCGTGTCGACGTCGAGGATCTGTCGTCGACTCCCGACGGCCATCTGTGGCTGGCAGACATCGGCGACAACAACGCGGTACGAACGTCGGTCGGGCTGATCGAACTCGATCCGGCTTCAGGTGCGGCGACCTCCTACCCCCTGGCCTATCCGGACGGCGCGCACGACGCCGAGACACTACTGATCCAGAGCGACGGGGTTCCCGTCATCGTCACCAAGGACTACCTAGG
>NZ_CAURKP010000206.1:0-8446 GCF_963525155.1 uncultured Rhodococcus sp. | reverse complement strand
ATCTCGGCCGCGGACGGCGGTGGGATCTCCGGCAGCGGCGGTTGCTCCCCGGACGATCCGAACTGACTCGAACCCAATTGCAGGTCGCCGCTCGAGGCGGAGGCGAGTGTGGGGCCTGTCAGGGCCGCACCCATGGCAACCAGCGCAGCGAGGGCGATTCCGAAAGGGCGCGCCCCTCGGCGGCGCGTGTAGACAGTTGTCACCTTCATCCTCTCATTCGCTGTGCGGGATACCCCGCGCCCCGCAAACTCCCGTGCGAGATTACAAGGGTGGCACGCTCCTCGTCCCGACTTTGCTCCAGAAACCGGACATGTGTTCAGGTGCCCGGCCAGCCGCCATCCGGCAGGAAGAAACTCTTGCCCGTCACTGCGTCGCCATCGACCACGCCGGGACCGTTCGAACGACAGACCGCGGCCGCGGCGGCAGCCGTAACTGCACAGCGCCGAACAACTTCACTGTCGAGCAACTGCACGAATCTCCACCTCGAGCTGGTATCCGTTGGGACGAAATCAATCTCATGCGTTACCGGCCGTCGACCATGACCAGTGCAGGCTGAGGAATGTCGGACGAAGCGTCTGCGAGAGCAGCAAGAGTGCCGTCGAGCGCGACAAGGTCCGCACGACGACCCGGCGCCAAGATCCCCACCCGTCCTTCGTCATGGACCAAGTACGCACTGTCCACAGTCATGGCCTGCACTGCACGCTGCACTCCGATCCGTTGGTGGGCGCCAAGCACGGCACCGCCCATGGTCAGCCGATTCACAGCAGTCCTAATCGTCTGGAGGGGATCCATCGGCGTTATCGGGCAATCCGAGTGCAGCCCGAATTTCAAGCCGATGTCATCGGCGCACGCCAGCGGGTCCAGGTTGCCGGCTCTCTCAGGACCGAGGAAACGGTCACGGTGACGATCGCCCCAATGAAAAACATGGTTGACGAAAAAGCTCACCCCGATCTCGGCATCACGTATCGCCTCGAGATCCGCAGGCCTACTCACCTGGCAGTGCTCGATACGGTGCCGCGCTCGACGTCCGTCACTGCGGTGCGCACTGCGCAGCGCCGCGATGGCGGCGGCTACGGCCGCATCGCCGTTGGCGTGCACCGCGACCTGCCCTCCCTCACGGTGTACCTGGAGAACCATGTCGTCGAGTTGCTCCTGCGGATAGAGCAGATCACCGTGATGGTTCGGGCTGCAGGTATACGGAGTTCGCAAGGCTGCAGACAATCCTTGAATGGACCCATCCGCCCAGAATTTGGCGCCGGCCAGGCGGAAGCGTGACCCTGGGGCCGGTGCAGCCGTGAAAGCGATGTTCCTTTCCTCCAGTTCTGCGATCGCGAGATCACCCCGAAGGAAGCCAACCGTGTGCACGGGCATCTCGCCCATGGTGTCCAGGGCACGATAGGCGGCCAACTCCTGCATGCCCGCCGACAGGCCGACCCCTAGATCGTGGACGGTCGTGATTCCTCGCGAACGCGCCAGTGTCAAGCTACGCAGCAACGCGGTCTGCACCTCTGCCTGTGTCAGGTCTGGTATCGCGCCACTCAACCGTGCCACGGCGTCGATTTCCCAGGCCATCCCTGTGAGCCTCCCGTCCGCCCCACGCGGAAACTGCGAGTCCCCGGGATCCACCGTCGATTCGTCGATGCCTGCAGTTGCAAGCGCAACAGTGTTTGCCACCGCAAAGTGCCCCGAGATGTGCAGAACGATGATCGGGCGGTCGGTGCAGACTGCGTCGAGGTCATCGCGTGTGAGATGGCGACCTTCTCGAAGTTGTGTGTCGTCGTACCCCCATCCACGTATCCAGCCGTGAGTGGGAGTGGAGTTCCGCAGAGCCCCTTGGATATCCGTGATCGAGGCGCACGGTGGCGTCCGGCAATCAGCCCATCCGTCAGTCAAGCCGGAGTAGGTCGGGTGAATGTGCGACTCGATCAGCCCCGGGATCACAGTAGCGCCGGCGAGATCGAGCCGACGAGTTTCCGGTCCGGCGTACTCCCCCATGTCCTTTCGACTTCCGGTGGCGACAACCAGGCCTCCATCGAGGACGAGCGCCTCAACCTGGGGTGACGCTGCGTCTTGGGTGAGGATTGCATCTGCGGTGAGTAGTGTCCGAGTCATCGGATATCCGCCTTCGCGGTCGGGACTGCGGGGCAAGGCACTGGTGCCGATCGATTTTCTGCACGGAGGCCCGAAACCGCTTCGACAGGAGGCCACATCACCCGGGTGGCGGACACGAACAACACGTTCAGAACAAGGGCTGCGGCACCGATGTTTATGCCTTTGTCCGCCAACCACATCGATACCGTGCCGTGTGTGTCGAGGTACAGCCAGAGCACCAGCACGTCGCCGAGCACCACGCCCATCGCGAGCGCTGCCGGTCGCAGCTTCCATCCGAAGATCATCGTCGCGAACACCACCACGGCCTGGGTCACCCCGTAATACGCGGTATTCACCAGCGTCAGCAGCAATTGGGGTGCGGCGAGGGTGAGGATCAGCGAGAGGCCGAGGTAGGCGACTATAACCCCGCGCACCCACACTCTCTGACGTGATTCGGGTATTCCAGGAACGATGTTTCGCGAGACGATCGAGCCGATTCCCAGCGCCGAGCCACACAGAACAACGATCGCGCACAGTGCCGCACCACCCGCCACCACTCCGGTCAGCCAGTCCGGGAGCACGAGGCGGGACAGTTGCAGGAGGACCTCGTTGGACTCTGCGCCCTCGAGCTTGTTGGGCAGCAATGAAATTGCTCCGAAGGCAGCAGCGACGAGGAAGGGATACATGAGCATGTACAGCGGGTTGAATCGGGCGACTCGCTTGAGGGTTGCCTCGGACTTCGCCGATAGCACGGCCTGCACGATGAAGGGGAAGACGAAAAAGCCGAGTGACTGGAACACAATTGTGGTGAGCACGAAGGTCAGCGACGAACCGGTGACGGTGGATTGCGAGGCCTGCCCGGCCCCATGGGATGCCGCATCGGCAAAGAGCTTCGTGATACCGCCGGATTTGGCCGTGGCGGCCAGTCCGATCAGGATCGCTCCCAGCAGCAGAGCGGCGTCCTTGACGTAAGACACGAACGCCGGTGCACGTACACCCGAAAGCAGGAGGAAGAGCAGAGCAAGCGCAGCGCCGACGAAAACTGCCACCGTCGGGTTGATGGTGATGCCAAGTCCGCTCAGCGCGACCTGGAGGCCGGCAAGCTGCAACTGCCCCCAAGGAATGAGGAAGACTACCGAGGCAATCGCGATTGTCAGTTCCAACCCGCGCGACCGAAAGTGCCGCCCGGCCACATCGGGCAGCGTCATCGCGTTGTACCGCTTGCCTGCCCGCCAGAGGTAGGGCGCAAAGAAGTATCCGATCGGATAGGCAAGCAAGATGTATCCGATGAACCAGACGCCGTAGCTTGCCCCGTGGGCGTACACACCGCCGGGGAATCCAATGAGCGTACCGATGCTGTAGGCCTCACCTGCTCCCAGGATGAAAACCAGCACGGGACCGAAAGATCGCCCGCCCACGAGGTAGTCGGAGATCTCTTTTTTGCTTCCACGGCGTGAAAGCACTCCGGCGCCGAGCGCGAGGAGTAGCACGAGCGTAAATGTTGCAGCGATCATGTCGGATCCCCGATCTCGGTCTTGGCCTGAGCCAGTTCGTTTCGTTCCGATTCCTCGAAGTCCCTGCGGTCAAAGAACTTCCATGCCAAGTGGAGACACAACGAGGTCAGCGGCATCCACAGGAAAAGCCACGCGAACAAAATGGGAAATCCGAGAACAGTCAGTTCGGATCCGGAGAGCGCAACTATCCCGCCCAGCACCCCGACGAACGGAACTCCGATTGCGAGCAAGGCACTCTTCGCCTCGTTGGACATGATTGTGGCTCCTTAGCCGTTGATCGATCCGGAGCAGATGAGGCGAGGGGCGTTTTGCCGTCGAATCGTCGTCCGGTCTAGCGTTGAGTGTGCCTCCCGTCACTATGGCGGGACCATGGGTGAACCCCGGAATCCACGACGCTCGTTCGTGAAATTCACGGGACGCAAGACCAAGCACGCACAAAGGAGTAACCCCGTGGACGTAACCGACGTCGAAGAAGAAGACACGATCCGACGGTTGTGTCGCGAGGTTTCCGACGAGCTCGAAGCGCTCACCGAGCGCGCGGTACAACAGATTCGCAGCGAACTCCCGGCCTACTCCGCGGTACCAGTGGCCGAGCAAGGCAACTACATCCGCAAACAGTTGTCCGCAATGCTGTGTGCCGTCGCCGAGAACGAAACGATCACCACAGAAGACACCGACCGAAACCGCGAACTCGGGCGCCGTCGCGCGATGCAAGGGCTCCCCCTCTCCGATGTCATCGAGACCTATCACATTGCATCTCGTGAGCTCTGGGACACGATGGTCCAGCGGTCCACGAAACCAACACACGAGCTGCTGCAAGCAGGCGGCAAACTTTGGGACCTCGTTCACGCCGCGACGAGCGCAGTCGCAGTCGGACACTCCGAGGCAACGCGCAGCGAGCAGGCCATCCGCGCCGGCGTTCGATACCGATTCTTCGAAACACTGCACAGTGCAACGGATATGGAACTGAGCAACGCCCGAGAGCTGGCACAAACCCTCGGATTCGATACACAGAAATCGTTCCAAGCACTGTCGGCCGTCGAGGACGAATGGTCAGAAGCACAAGTGGAACACCTGCAACGAACCCTGGATTCCGTGCATGTTGTCGCGCATTGCAGTCGACATGGCTCCCGAGTAATCGTGATGTGTCAGGGCGAACCAACCGAAGTCATCCACGCAATCATGCGAGATCATCCACGAACGTCACTAGGTATCGGGATGCCCCGGGTCGGGCTCGTCGGCGCAGCTCAAAGCATCACCGACGCCGAGCGCACATTGCAGTTGGCGACAGCGCCGGGCACGACGGTCAGTTTTGCCGACGAATGGCTCATCGCCACTCTTGCCACCCACCAGGACGAGCTGCTGCCGCTTCTACAGGCCGGGGCATCTGTGGCCGAAGAGCACTCACATCTGATGGACGCCGTCCGCGCCTTCGCGCGAAGCGGGTTCTCTGTCAGCGCCGCCGCCCGTGACATCCACCTACATGCGAACTCTGTCACCTACCGACTCGACCGCTGGCAGCATCTGACTGGATGGGATGCGCGAACCCTCGACGGCCTGATGAAATCCATGGTGAGCCTCGAATTGTTTCATCGTAAAACGCTCGCCAAGATCTGACACCGAACACAGTCCGCTTTTCCTCGGCACACTGAACCGCGCCCGTGCTTGTCACGCGGGGTCGGAGTCGAGTCGATTCCGAAGCCAAGCACCCATATCTAGCGCAGCACGCCGGGCAACAGGCGTTGGATGGTTTGTAAATCCATGCGGGACATCAGGATAGAGACGCAAGTCGACGTCGTTTCCGGCCGCCGACAGTCGCGCCACCATGGCAAGGTTCTCTGCCAGGACCACGTCTTCTGATCCAACGACAACGAGGGTCGGCGGCAGGCCGCTGAGGTCGCCGAATGTCGGAGAAATATCCGGGAGAGTGCGATCATCGACATGGCCGACGTAGGCTTCGATGAAGTATTCGTCGCTGATGGTGCGGCCCGCGGGAGTCTGGGCACTGACGTCGTACGTGCCCGCTTCCAGCACCGCACCCGAAAATGCCTTGGCCAGACCTCGATCACGAAGGCGCAGCAACGTCGTCGTCACCAAGGTTGCTCCCGCCGACATGCCACCGATGGCGAGCCTGGTCGTCCCGAACCGTTCGGCAGCGACCTCAAGCAGCCACAAGGCGACTGCCTCACAATCGTCCGGCGCTGCCGGCCAAGGGAATTCCGGTGCAAGCCGGTAATCGACGGTAACTACTACCACCCCGACCTCGTCGGCAAGTCTCATGCTTCGGGCGTCAGCGCTGGCCGCTGAACTCATGTAGAAACCCCCACCCGGAAGATACAGATAGACCCCGTTGACATCGCCGTCTTTCGGAGTGACTACGCGCACCGAAACGGATCGGCCCTCGATGTCGAGTGTGTGTTCAACAGCCCGGCTCGCCGTGGGATCAACCACCCTGGATGCTCGCACCACAAGCAGTTCCTGCAGGGAACTCGGACCGACACCGGCAGGCCGCGACGCATAGAACGCTCGCGTACTCGCCAAATCGTCACGAGGCATTTGTTCGATCAGATCAGTCAATGCAAGCTTCACCAGGGCTCCCTCGGGTCGAGACTTGTCGACAATGATGACACCTCCAGCAGGAGCACGTGTCCGACGTGTTCTCGGCAACGCGGGGCCGTGACAGGTATGAGCAAACCGCGCCGGAAAGAGGTCTTCTCACGCTAGCCTCGACTCGGAATTGGACGTTTGTCTAGAAAGGTCGATGGATGCGTGCGCTGTTGCTTGCCACCCTCGCAATCCTGGTCCTCCAGATTGCAACTCCGGCGGCGAACGCTGCACCACCGGATCCGGGCTGGACTCTCCCCCAACTGACCGTCGCAGATCGAACGATCAAGGACGTCGACGGACGAACGGTGTTGCTCCGCGGCGTGAACGCCAACGGTCTCAATGACTACGCAACCAACGGCACCGGTCTACCCACCGTTACGCCGCTGGGAAGAACGGACTTCGCGCAGATGGCAGCGCTGGGCTTCAACGTCGTCCGGCTCAACGTCGCGTGGTCCCTCCTGGAACCGACCCGCGGTGCATTCGACACTGCGTACGTCGACCGCGTTCGAGTAGCGGTCGAGGATGCAAAAGACCACGGCATCTACACCGTTCTCGACATGCATCAGGATGCATGGGGCCCGTACGTCGGCACCCCGAGCGACCAGTCGTGCCCGTCATTCATGCGGCCGGGAGTCGGCTGGGACGGCGCACCCGAGTGGGCAACCCTGACCGGCGGATGGACAACCTGCAACATCGGTGGACTCAGGGAAGCCGCACCCGCGATCGCCCATGCCTTCCAGGCGTTCTACGACGACGAGCAAGGAATCCAGAGTCGCCTCGTCGCGACGTGGGCACGGTTGGCTGCCGAGTTCAAAGACGAACCAGCTGTAGCCGGATACGACCTGTTGAACGAACCGAACCCCGGCCTGCGCGATCCATTCACGGCAGCTGATCAGATCGGGCAGTTCTACAAGCGGGCCACCGACGCCATCAGACAGGCCGAAGCAGGAGGATTTCCACACCTCGTGTTCTTCGAGCCCAGCGCGATCTGGTCGGCTTTCGGCCTCGACGCGCTGCCTCCACGCCAGTACCTGACCGATCCTCTGGTCGTCTTCTCGCCACATCTCTACAGCGAATCGATAACGGTCAGTAGCGAATTTCCCGGAATCGAAGACGGATTCAAGATCGCCGACCGCGCTGCCGCCTGGTACGACGCGCCGTTGTGGACAGGTGAATGGGGTTGGTTCGGCGACGCCGACGAGCAGAGAGCAGACGTCGACCGCTTCGTCGATGCCACCGACAAGTACCGGATGGGCGGCGCGTGGTGGTCGTGGACACAAGCGTGCGGTGACCCCCACCCGGTTCGCGACGGCAATACCCACCAGCCACAGGGAAATCTGAATCGCATCGACTGCCCGTCCGGTGAATCACTCGGGCTCGTAGAGGGATTCGCCGCGCCACTCTCGCGAGCGTATCCGCGGGCAGCGCCCGGCACGCTGACGGAGGTATCGCGTGACGGGTTTGACGGGAGCGGCACCGGACGGGTCGAGGCCTGGTACCCCGGCACCGACCGGCCACAGCTCGAGACCACGAATCTCTCCGACGTCCGACTGTCCCCGATCGAGGGCGGATGGCAACTGATCGGTCACGCCGACGGCGACTACGCGGTCAAGCGCGCCTGATCGAACGATCATCCGGGAATCGCGCGTTCACACCACGCGAACGAGCGGGTATCAGAAGATTCCGCCAATTCCCTTGCCGATCAGAACAACTCCGACGACCAAGATCAACACACTCATCACCGTGGTGTTGTTGTCCTCGAGCCAGACTTTGAGATTGGCCAATGGCTTTCGCAGGCGATCAGCAGCCACCAGGTATCCGATGACCGGGATCGCGACAGTTGAACTGGCGATGACCGTGAATACGAGAATCGAGGTGATCGCTCCGCTGGTCGCCAACGACGCCGAGCCGATCGACACTCCGGCCGCGATGCACATGAGCAGGTTCTTCGGGTTGATCGCGGCGAGCGCGAATCCAAGGCCCAATCCCTTGGCCGCGGTCATCTCGTCGACGGCTTGCATCCACTTCGGTGTTTCGTGCTCGCCGCTGCGCCCCCGCCACTGCTTGACCCCGACGGCCAACAGGAGGACACCGAGAGCTAGTTTGATCCACGAAACCGTGGCGGACGGTCCGTCGTCTGACGTGCTGACGGCACTGGACAAGATGACGAAAAGAACTGTAGCGATGAAGATTCCGAGTAACCAGCCCACCGCGAACCCGGCGCTGGTGCTACC
>NZ_CAURKP010000205.1:0-8543 GCF_963525155.1 uncultured Rhodococcus sp. | reverse complement strand
CTTCGAGCACCAATTCGTCGTGCACCTGCAACAGCATGCGCGACTTCAATCCGGCGTCGGCGAGAGCCTTCTGCACATTGATCATCGCCACCTTGATGATGTCGGCCGCAGTGCCCTGGATCGGCGCATTGAGGGCAGCACGTTCGGCAACCTCACGACGCTGACGGTTGTCGCTGTTGAGGTCCGGCAGGTAGCGACGACGACCGTAGAGCGTCGAGGTGTAGCCGTCCTTACGTGCCTGCTCGACCACCGCGTGGAGGTAATCCCGCACGCCGCCGAAACGAGCGAAGTACGCATCCATCTGCTGCTTCGCTTCTTCGGTCGAAATCTTCAGCTGCGACGCCAATCCGTAGGCACTGAGCCCGTAGGCCAGACCGTACGACATCGCCTTGACCCGGCGACGCAGTTCGGGAGTCACCTCTTCGATCGGTACACCGAATGCACGCGAGCCGACAAAACTGTGCAGGTCCTCACCGGTGTTGAATGCCTCGATCAGCCCCTCGTCGCCTGACACGTGCGCCATGATGCGCATTTCGATCTGGCTGTAGTCGGCAGTGAGCAGAACGTCGAACCCTTGCCCGACTACGAATCCGTCGCGAATCTCGCGCCCCGCGTCGTTTCGCACCGGGATGTTCTGCAAGTTCGGATCGGTCGACGACAGGCGTCCGGTCGCGGCAACCGTCTGATTGAACGTCGTGTGAATGCGTCCGTCTTCGGCTACGGCCTTGAGAAGACCGTCGACGGTCACCTTCATACGCGTCGCATCACGATGCGCGAGAAGGTGTTCGAGGAACGGGTGTCCTGTCTTGTCGAACAGACCCTGCAACGCCTCGGCGTCGGTGGTGTAGCCCGTCTTCGTCTTCTTCGTCTTGGGCATGTCGAGTTCTTCGAACAAGACCACCTGCAGTTGCTTCGGCGAACCCAGGTTGATCTGCTTGTCGATCACCTCGTAGGCGGAGTTTGCGGCGTCGGCGACCTGGGAGGCGAAACGGCTCTGAAGATCGTGCAGATGCGCGCTGTCGACGGCGATGCCGGTGGCCTCGATCTGAGCGAGCTCGATCGTCAACGGCAGTTCCATGTCGGAGAGGAGCGACTTGGACTCGATCGACTCCAACTCGGTGTCGAGTGCAGCTGCCAAGTCGAGAACGGCCTGAGCGCTGAGCATCGCGGTCTCGGCCGCTTCGGCATCGAGCTGCTCGGTGTCGTCGAGCAGTGAAAGCTGTTCCTGGCCGGATGTTTCGGCGCGCAGTTCACGCTTGAGGTAGCGGAGCGAGAGGTCGTCGAGATTGAAGCTGCGCTGGCCCGGCCGGACGAGGTACGCGGCCAGAGCAGTGTCGCTGGTCAGTCCACCGAGCGTCCAACCACGCCCACGCAGAGCATGGATCGCCCACTTGGCTTCGTGCAGCGCCTTCGGCTGCGATGCGTCGGCGAGCCAATCACCGAGAGCTGCTTCGTCTTCCGGTGTTGCCGTCGACGCCGCGATGTATGCACATTCACCGTCGGAGGCCGCGATCGCGAGTGCAGTGACGTCGCCGGCGAACGGAGTTCTGGTTCCGAGCACCGTCACGCCGTGACGCTCACCGGTTCGCGCGTGGGCGTCGAGCCACGCGGCAACCGCACCCGGGGCGAGTGCGTCGCCGCTGACCTCGAACCCTTCCTCTGCTTCGGGTTCGGACGACGACAGGGTCGCGAACAGTCGATCGCGGAGAACCTTGAACTCGAGATCGTCGAACAACGCATGAATCTTCTCGCGGTCCCACGGGGCCAACACCAACTGCTCGGGCGTGTACGGCAACGGAACGTCGCGAACCATCTCGGTGAGCTGACGATTGAGCAGGACGTTTGCAAGGTTCTCGCGTAGCGAGTCGCCTACCTTGCCGCGGACCTTGTCCACGTTGTCTACCAGTCCCTGCAGGTCGCCGTACTCACGGATCCACTTGGTGGCGGTCTTCTCGCCGACGCCGGGGATGCCGGGGAGGTTGTCACTCGGGTCGCCGCGCAGGGCAGCAAAATCCGGATACTGCGACGGGCTGAGGCTGTACTTCTCCTCTACGGCCGTCGGCGTGAATCGGGTGAGCTCCGAGACACCCTTCTTCGGGTAGAGCACAGTGACGTTGTCGGTCACCAGTTGCAGCGAGTCACGGTCACCGGTCACGACGAGAACCCGGTATCCGAGTGCCTCCGCCTGCGTGGTCAAGGTGGCGATCACGTCGTCGGCTTCGAAACCTTCCTCGGCCATGACCGGGATGCCCAGCGCGCCGAGAACGTCCTTGGTGATGTCGATCTGGCCCTTGAATTCGTCCGGAGCCTTCGCGCGCTGCGCCTTGTATTCGGGGAACAGGTCGGCGCGAAACGTCTGACGCGACACGTCGAAGGCCGCGGCCAGGTGGGTGGGCTGCTCGTCACGAAGAAGGTTGATCAACATCGACGTGAAGCCGTACACCGCGTTGGTGGCCTGCCCACTGTGTGTCTTGAAGTTCTCTGCAGGCAGCGCGTAGAAGGCGCGAAACGCCAACGAATGCCCGTCGAGAAGCATCAGAAGAGGGCGATCGTCCGCCTTGCCGGTGGTGCCGGCTGGAGCGGTGGACGTGCTGGACCGAGTTGTGGTTGCGGGGCTCACGGTTCATCAGTCTAGGGATCGCGACCGACATCGACGCCTTCGCCGTTGTTTACGCAGGAACAGACACAAGAATCGGACAATTGATGCAGCCTTCGGCCTTCGATACGGAACCGAAACATCCCGGAAATCTCAGAACCCCATCTGAAGCGAACGGAGCCGTTAGAGTCCGGAAATCGCAGCAGCGAAACAATCCCTCTGCTGCGCGGCACTTTGTCCAGACGCGCTATTCCCGACCCGCTCGGAGGACGTACGTGGCCCCACCCGTAGTGAAACGGCAGACCCTCGCGACACTCAGCCGACTACTGGCCTTTGCATTACTGACGTTCTTCGCATTACTCAGCCTGGCCGGAACTGCTTCGGCTCAGGAACCGACCAGTTCCCCTACACCGCCGACCCCGACAGCATCCGCAACACCGACAGCACCGGTTCCCGACAACGCTGTCCCCGTCAGCGGCAATCTCAACAACGGCGGCACACGCCTCGAGGGCGTCACCGTCCGTGCGCTCGATTCTTCCGGCACGGAAGTCGCCACCGGAGAATCGGCATCGAACGGCCGTTGGGAACTGGCCGTGGCACCGGGCACCTACACCTTCGAGATCGTTGCCGACACACTTCCCGACGGGGTCAGTGTGCAAGCCGCTGTCGAACGCGAGGTGGTGGCCGGCCGCGCGAACACCGTGATCTTCTCGTTCGGCGAGGTACGTACCGCCTCGAATGTCAGCTTCGGCGAGAAGCTGATCCGCACGACGGTCGACGGTCTGCGGTTCGGCCTCGTGATCGCGATCGCCGGTGTGGGTTTGAGCCTGATCTACGGCACCACTGGCCTGACCAACTTCGCTCACGGCGAGATGGTGACGTTGGGAGCCGTTGCTGCCTGGGTGATCAACACGTCCTTCGGCGTTCCGCTGATTCCCGCCACGATCCTCGCGATCTTCGTCGGCATCGGCATCGGCCTGCTGACCAACGGAATCGTCTGGAAACCACTGCGTAAGCGCAAGACCGGGTTGATCGCGCAATTGGTGGTCTCGATCGGTCTCGCGATTTCATTGCGCTACTTGATCCTGATCTTCTTCTCCGACCGCGCCGAACCGTTCGACGACTACCAGGGCCAGGTCGAGAAGAACTGGGGCCCGATCGCACTGACCGACGCCAACGCGATAGTCATGATCGTCAGTCTGGTCGTCCTGGTCGGCGTCGCACTGCTTCTGCAGAAGACTCGCATCGGAAAGGCCATGCGTGCCGTCTCCGACAATCGTGACCTCGCCGCTTCGTCCGGTATCAACGTCGAGCGCGTGATCATGTTCGTCTGGGGTCTCGGCGGCGGATTGGCCGCCCTCGGCGGTGTGCTGTTCGGTATCTCCGAGCTCGGCGGACGCGTCCAGTGGGAAATGGGCTTCAAACTGTTGCTGCTCATGTTCGCCGGAATCACCCTCGGTGGTCTGGGAACCGCGTACGGGGCGCTACTCGGCTGCGTCATCGTGGGACTTCTGGTCCAACTCTCGACGCTCATCATCAACCCAGACCTCAAATACATCGGCGGACTTCTCGTCTTGATCGTGATCCTCGTGGTTCGCCCCCAGGGCATCCTCGGATCCAGACAAAGGATCGGGTGACGAATATGGACATCATGGGAGCTTTCCAGGTTTCTTTCGCCCAGCTGATCGGGCCGTCGGCAATCTTCTACGCACTGTTGGCAATCGGGTTGAACCTGCACTTCGGCTACGCCGGACTGCTCAATTTCGGTCAGATCGGTTTTGCCCTTCTCGGCGGCTACGGCGTCGGCATCATGACCGTGACCTACGACCAGCCGCTCTGGCTCGGCATCCTCGTCGGACTCACCGCAGCCGGCCTCCTCGCGCTCGTGCTCGGTATCCCGACGCTGCGTCTGCGCGCCGACTATCTCGCCATCGTGACCATCGCCGCTTCGGAGATCCTGCGTCTGATCTTCCGCTCGACCGCGTCGGATTCGGTGACCGGTTCCACCAATGGCCTGTTCGGTTTCGCAGACCCGTTCACCGCACTGAGCCCCTTCGACTCGGCCAAGCAGTACTCATTTCTCGGCGTGAAGTTCTACGGAGACGACCTCTGGTCGATGGTCGTGGGGTGGACGCTGGTCTTGATCTTGTGCGGATTTGTCTACCTGTTGACGCACAGTCCGTGGGGGCGCGTCCTCAAGGCGGTTCGCGAAGACGAGGACGCAGCGCGATCGTTGGGCAAGAACGTCTTCGTGTACAAGATGCAGGCGCTGGTTCTCGGCGGCGTGATCGGTGGTCTGGCCGGTGTGTTCAACGCTTTGCAGACCAAGTCCATCAACCCGGACTTCTACTCGACCGCGCAGACGTTCTTCGCGTTCGGCGCACTGATTCTGGGCGGGGCGGCAACGGTGTTCGGCCCGGTGGTCGGCGCGATGTTGTTCTGGTTCCTCCTGGCCATTCCCGACGCCTTGTTGCGTCAGGCGATCTCCGGCGAAAATCCGCTGCTCTCGCTGACCGAACAACAGGTCGGAGCCACCAGGTACGTCCTGCTCGGATTGATGATTGCTCTCCTGATGGTCTTCAGACCGCAGGGAATACTGGGTAACAAGCGGGAGGTGCAACTCAATGCTTGACGCCGATACCAGAGCACAGATCTTTGCCGACGTTCCTCACCTTCCCGGATCGGCGAAACCCGACCCGGTGTTGGTCGCTGACAATGTCTCGCGGACGTTCGGCGGTCTCAAGGCCGTCGACGTCGATCACCTCGAAATTCAACGAGGGTGCATCACGGGTCTGATCGGTCCCAACGGTGCCGGAAAAACGACGCTCTTCAACCTCCTTACCGGATTCGACCGGCCGGACACCGGTACGTGGTCGATGGACGGTCAATCGCTGGGCCGCATGTATCCCCACCAGGTAGCCAGGAAAGGAGTGGTACGGACGTTCCAGTTGACCAAGGCGCTCTCCAAACTCACCGTGCTGGACAACGTACGTCTCGGTGCCACCGGCCAACGTGGTGAACGCATTTTTGCATCTCTCGTCCCGTGGATCTGGAAAGGCCAGGAACGCGAGATCACCGATCGCGCCAACGAACTCCTCGCACGATTCAAACTCGACACCAAGGCCGACGACCTCGCCGGTTCACTCTCCGGTGGGCAGCGCAAACTGCTCGAAATGGCTCGCGCACTCATGACCTCGCCCTCGGTGGTGATGCTCGACGAACCGATGGCTGGGGTCAATCCTGCTCTGACGCAAAGCCTGCTCGGACACATCAAGTCATTGCGCGACGACGGAATGACCGTCGTGTTCGTCGAGCACGACATGGACGTGATCCGAGATATCAGCGATTGGGTGGTGGTCATGGCGCAGGGCAGCGTCATCGCCGAATCCACCCCGGACGAACTCTCGTCCAACACAGCCGTCGTCGACGCATATCTGGGCAGCCACCATGACCAGGCTCTCGAGTTCGACGACAACGGAAATCCGGTGGGCGAGACGGCCGTTCTGGCCGCCGCCCTGGCTGAAGCCGAGGTCGAAACCCTCGAGACGGGCGGGGACCTGTCGGAACCCGACATCGACAACCTTCCGGCCGATCTCGCCGCGACGCTGGAATCGAGTCCCGAGGAACCGCGCGGAAGGCACGAGAAGCCATGAGCGAGAACAAAGCACGAGCACTCACGCCTGCAGAGTTCGCCGCGACGGCCGAGGAGCATCAGCGACTGTCGGCAGGTGCCCTGCTCCGCGCCGACAGCCTCGTCGCGGGCTACATTCCCGGCGTCAACATCCTGCGTGAATGCAACTTCTTCCTGAAGGAAGGGGAAATCGTCGGGATCATCGGACCGAACGGCGCAGGCAAATCGACACTCCTGAAATCACTGTTCGGACTGATACCGGTACGCGAAGGGTCGGTCACCTTACGCGAGGACAACATCACGTCTGCGCCCGCTCACGTCCTCGTTCAGAAGGGAGTCGGGTACGTCCCTCAGACACAGAACGTCTTTCAGACTCTGACCATCGAAGAAAACCTCGAAATGGGCATTTATCTGCGGCCCAAGGCATTCGCGGAACGATTCGCCTTCGTGAGTGAACTGTTCCCTCTTCTGAGTGAACGACGAAAGGTGAAGGCCGGCGCACTCTCCGGCGGCGAACGCCAGATGGTCGCGATGGGCCGGGCCCTGATGATGGATCCGTCGGTGCTGCTGCTCGACGAACCGTCCGCGGGCCTGTCCCCCATGTTCCAGGACGAGGTGTTCATCCGCTGCAAGAAGATCAATGCTGCGGGTGTCTCGGTCATCATGGTCGAGCAGAACGCGCGCCGCTGCCTTCAGATCTGCGACCGCGGCTACGTACTCGATCAGGGTAAGAACGCGTACACCGACACCGGCGCCAATCTGATGAACGACCCCAAAGTGATCGAGCTGTACTTGGGAACGCTCGCCGGAAGCAAAGAGAAGTAGGACAGACACGAGAATGGGCCAGGGTCGCGAGACCCTGGCCCATTCTCGTTGGCTGCTTACTTGCCCACGACTTACTTGCCCACCACCACGAATCCTTCTGTGGTCAGGGTGTTCTCAGGGCCGAACTTGAGCTTTCCGTACGAACCGATGGACGGCTCCCCCGAATCGTTGAAGTCCAACTCACCGGTGATGCCGTCGTAGTCGATGTCGGTTCCCGCCTTCACCAACGGCAGGCACTCGACGTAGGACGTGCACTTGGTGCCGCCTTCGGTGACGCTGTTGATGTTGGCCGCGATGTCGGTACCGGCCGTCGACTTCGCCTGCTCGGCAGCGAGCGCTGAGATCACCACCGCGTCGTATGACTCTCCGGCGTAGTTGAAGTCGATCAGAGAGGGGTTCACAGCCTTCAGACGATCCTGGAAGGCAGCTCCGACGTCCGTCAGGGGCGTCGTTCCCTGCATGGTGTCGAGCAACGGCTTCGCCACGGATTCGCCGAGAGCGTTGCCCATGTTGCCGTCGACGCCGTACATCGCCATTCCGTCCGACGGGCCGATGCCCACTTCGTGCATGCGCGTGATGATCTTCGCCGACTCTTCGAAGCCCACCAGTGCCACTGCATCCGGATTGAAGTTCTTGACTTGATCGACTTCCGAGTTGAACGACTGCGCGTTCGGGTCGTAGATGATCTTCTCGATCTGATCGGAGGGGACACCCGAATCGATCAGATTCTTTTCGATGTTGTCCGCCAGACCCGTCCCGTACGGGTCGTTGAGGGCCATGATCGCTACGCGCTGACCACCGTCGTCCGAAATGAGCTGTGCGACGGCCTGAGCCTGTAGTACGTCCGTCGGAGCGGTGCGGAAGTACATGCCCTTGTCGGGGTAGCAGACGAATTGGTCCGAGGTGTTGGCAGGCGAGAACATCACGACGCCTGCGCTGGCGATCTTGTCGATCACCTTGAGCGAGACCGAGGACGACGCGGCGCCGACGATGACCTGAGTGCCTGCAGCCAATTCGCGGTCAACGGTGGTGTTGGCGGTGTCCGTTGTGGTGTCACCCGAATCGCCGGGAATCAGCTGGACCGGTTGGCCGAGAACGCCTCCGGCTGCATTGACGTCGTTGACTCCCAGCTGGGTGCCCGCGACCATCGGCGGCCCGAGGAACGACAAGCTGCCTGTATCGGGAAGAAGCGTGCCGATGCGCAGCGCTTCCGTGGACGGGGTGGCGCCGGCCTTGGCCTGCTCCGGGGTGCAATCAGTCGTGACGGATGTCGTCGCGGCAGAAGCGCCGGACGTAGAGCCACTCGAAGACGAGTCATCCGACTTGTCCGAGCTACAGCCTGCAAGTGCCAGTGATGCCGCGCCGAGAACTGCAGCAGTACGCACAAGTGTTCGTCTAGCCATCCCACGCTCCTAAGATCAGCCGGTGCGCGCGCCACCCCAACAGGCGCTCGCTGTGGGTTCAGACGCTAGACCATGGTACCGGTTCGCG
>NZ_CAURKP010000204.1:0-8559 GCF_963525155.1 uncultured Rhodococcus sp. | reverse complement strand
GCAGTGACATGTCCGGCAGTGACATGACCGGCAGCGACCCGGGTACACCACTGCCGGACGGCATGCCGCAAATCAGTTTCAACTACCTCGGTCGCGTGTCTGCCGGCAGCGTCCCGGAGGAGTTCGCCGATTTGGGGTGGACTCCGTCCGTGGATGTCGGTGACATCGAAGGCCCCGGAAACCCCGACATGCCTGCCGCCGCAGTTCTCGACATCAACGCGATAGTCACCGACATTTCGGGTGATGCCGAGTTGTCCGCGACGTTCTCCTACGCCGGACGCCTCCTGACCGATGCGGACGTCCGAGACTTGGCGGAGTACTGGGCGAGCGCGCTTCGGAGCCTGGTTTCCCACGTCGGCAGCGGCGCGGGGGGAGGCCTGACGCCTTCCGACGTTCCGTTGGTGACGGTCTCTCAGGAGGACATCGATGTCTGGGAAGACCGGTATCCGCTGGTCAGCGACATTTGGCCACTGTCGCCGTTGCAGCACGGACTTGCCTTCCACTCGTTGCTCGCCGGCAACACTGCCGACGTTTATCAGACCCAGATGGTTCTGGAGCTGACAGGAACTGTCGATCCGATACGAATGAACCGGGCCGTGACTGCTCTGCTGAACCGTCACGACAACCTACGGACGGCCTATGTAGCCGATCTGTCCGGCGAACTCGCGCAAATCGTTCTCGGTGAGGTCGATGTCCCGTGGCGTGTGGTCGACCTCGGTGCCGAGCCTGCGAGTGAGCGCGAAGCTGTCTACGAGCGAACCCTCGAGCGCGATCGATCCGAGCGTTTCGATTTGGCAACACCGCCATTGCTTCGGTTCACGCTCATCACTCGAGATCCCGGTCGACACGCGCTTGCGGTGACACTGCACCACATTCTTCTCGACGGGTGGTCGATGCCGCTTCTGATGAAGGACCTGATGGTTCTGTACGCAACGCACGGCGACGAATCGGTGCTTCCCCGCGCAGCGTCCTATCGTAATTACCTGTCCTGGTTAAATTCTCGGGACGCTGCGGAATCCGAGTTGGCGTGGGCCGAGGCGCTGTCCGGGCTCGAGCAGCCGACCCTGCTCGCCGGGGAAGGGTCTGCTGGTTCGAGTACCGGCACCGTCGAGTCGGTCGTTACCCAGGTGGAGACCGAACTCGCCGAGCATCTCGGTGCCTTCAGCGCCGACAACGGCGTCACATTGAACACCATGATGCAGGCAGGTTGGGGAATCCTGCTGGCGCGCCAGCTGGGTCGAACGGATGTCGTGTTCGGTGCAACCGTGTCGGGTCGTCCTCCCGAGCTCGATCATGTCGAGTCGATGGTCGGCCTGTTCATCAACACTCTGCCCGTCCGGGTCACGATCGACCCCGCGGAGTCTTTGCGTTCCTTGCTCTCACGGCTGCAGGCAGAACAGGCGGCGCTTCTCGAGCACCACCAACTCGGACTGACGGAGATCGTCAAGAGCGTCGGAAATGCCGCTGACTTCGACACGTTGTCCGTCTTCGAGTCGTACCCCGTCGATACGGAAGGTATCGCTGCAACGAGCTCGATCGACGGGATGACGGTCACAGCGATCACCGGTGACGATGCGACCCACTATCCGTTGACACTTACCGTTGTTGCCGATGACGGCATTTCATTCACGCTCAAGTATCAGCAGGATGTCTTCGATGCTCCTACGATCGAGGTTCTGCGCCAGAGGATGCTTCGGATCCTGCGTGCATTCGTGGAGTTGCCGGACACCGCTGCCGGAAACCTGGATGTTCTGGGGCCCGACGAGCGTCGCCTGCTTGTCCCGGTATCGGGCCTGCCGACTGCGCCCAGCGCAACCCTGGCTGATCTCATCGCTTCCGCCGTCGCACAGAACCCCGACGGAATCGCGATCTGGGCCGACGGGCGTGCGTGGACATACCGTGAAGCGGACGCCTGGTCGAACCGCCTTGCTTCCATTCTGCTCGATCACGGAGTCGGTCCGGAAACCTTTGTAGCCGTGGCACTCCGGCGATCGGCAGCGTCCGTGATGTCGGTGTGGGCAGTGACGAAGACCGGCGCCGCCTACTTGCCCGTCGATCCTGACTATCCGGTTGAGCGGATCGAGCACATGATCACAGACTCCGACGCTGTCATCGGCATCAGCCGAGGTGGGAATCAACTTCCCGATTCGGTGCGCTGGCTCGATCTGGACGCACTCGAAACCGCGATCCAAGAGCTACCCGACTCGAGTATCGCGGGAGCGGCTCGCATCGACAATCCCGCCTACATGATCTACACGTCCGGATCCACGGGCAAACCGAAGGGCGTCGTGGTCACGCATGGTGGTCTCGCGAACCTTGCCGCCGAGCGTCGTGAGCACTATCGCGTCGACTCGCGCTCACGATTCCTGCACAACACCTCGCCGAGCTTCGACATGTCGGTGGGTGAAATGATGTCGGCGCTTTCCGCGGCGGCGACTCTGGTCGTCACACCACCCTCCATTATCGGCGGCGACGAGTTGTCGCGGTTCATGATCGACCGCGAGGTCACCCACGCACTGATCACTCCGGCGATGTTGACGTCGATGGAACCGGAAGGGCTCGAGGAGCTTCGAGTCCTCGGTGTCGGCGGTGAAGCGGTTTCCGCCGAACTGGTCAATCGTTGGCAGCCCGGTCGAACCATGCTCAACGGGTACGGACCAACCGAGGCCACCGACATCTCCACCGTCGGTGATCTTGTCGCGGGGAAGCCGGTCACGATCGGATCGCCCGTACGCGGTTTCGGCACGGTGATCCTTGACGCTCGACTGCTGCCGGTGCCGATCGGGACACCAGGTGAGCTGTACGTGTCGGGGCCGGCTCTAGCCCGGGGGTACCACGATCAGCTAGTGCTCACGGCAACCCGATTTGTTCCCAACCCGCACGGGCAGCCGGGGGATCGTATGTATCGAACCGGTGACATCGCCGCGTGGACACCCGAACTCACCATCGAGTATCGGGGCAGGACCGACAGTCAGGTCAAGATTCGTGGTCATCGCATCGAACTCGGCGAGATAGATGCGGCACTGCACGCCCACCCGGACGTCGATGTGGCCATGACCCTCGGCAAGCGGACACCGTCCGGAGACACGGCGCTGGTGGCGTACGTCGTGCCGGAGCCGGGAACTGCGCCGGAGGCGGGCCACGTCATCGCATTCGTATCAGAGTTCTTGCCACGTCACATGATCCCGAGTGCCGTCGTCTTCATCGACAAGGTGCCGATGACACCGACAGGGAAGGTCGACGAGAAGGCATTGCCGACTCCTGATTTTGCGTCGAAGATCGTGTATCGGGAGCCGAGCACGCCTACGGAAATCGCTGTGGCCACTGCCTTCTCGGAGGTCCTCGAGATTGCTGACGTCGGCGCCGACGACAACTTCTTCGAACTCGGTGGCAACTCACTGTCGGCGATGCGAGTAGTGACCAAACTGCGGATGTCGCTTGCTCGCGAGATCCCACTGCAGTGGTTGATGACCGAGCCGACTCCGGCGTCGATTGCGATTCGTGTCGACTCCGGACAAGAATCTTCCGGGGCGCTGGACGTCGTGTTCCCGATTCGGACGACCGGTGATCGGCCGCCTGTGTTCTTCGTCCATCCGATCGTCGGCCTGGCCTGGAGCTATGCCGGCTTGGCGCAGTACATCGATTCGGCGACTCCGATGTACGGGATCCAAACTCCAGCAGTCTCGTCCGCGGATCCGCTGCCGGAGTCCATCGAGTTCACCGCCGCCAGGTACCTCGAGGAAGTTCGAAAAATCCAGCCTGAAGGTCCGTATCACCTTGCCGGTTGGTCGCTCGGTGGCGTGATCGCACACTCGATGGCGGTGCTATTGCAGGCAGCGGGCGAGTCGGTCGATTCGTTGGTGATGCTGGACAGCTTCGCCCATGCCGCTGAAGACGGCGAAGGTACGGACGCTGACGACGACGCGGACATGGGACTCGAGTTCGCGCGAGCCATGGGCGAGTTGACTTCGGAAGATGTCGGCAGGCTTGTCTTCGCGGCCCGGCACAACGACACGTTGATGCAGACTCACCAGCCGGGGATCTTCGATGGCGACGTGCTGTATTTCACTGCAGCGCTGGATGATCCATGGCTGAACCGGGGAATCGATTCATGGCGTGCGCACGTGAGCGGGGATATCGTGAATCACCCGGTCGAGTGCACGCACTGGGACATCACCTCGCCCGCCGCTCTCGAGACCGTTGGTCCGTTGATGGCGCACAACTTGGAGAGGATTCGACGGATGTCCTGAGTCGGGCGGGCGTGTTCTCGAGACACCACCTGCGTCAGGAATGGGTGCTTTCCCAGGCGAAACCGTCAGGATCCGCGAAGGGTTCGGACGCACCGGTGATGGTGATTCGGTGCGATCCGGTGCCTTCCGGAGCAACCCCGGCATCCTTTGCCAAAGCGCGGCGACCATACAGTGCGAGTGTCACATTGTTTGCTGCACTGGTGAATTCGACGTACTTGCGACCGAAGCTCTTGGACACCTCGAGTCCGCGGTCGAGGTAGAACTGCTTGCTGGCCTTGACGTCTTCGGCGCCGAGCAGCAGCACGAGGCTGTCGATTGTGCGGGTGGCGGGTCCATTGTTCTTCTTCGACGACGTGGCGATCTTCCAGATCGAACCGTCCAGAGCCTGAAGGACTCCGCCGTATCCCCAGAGGGATTTCTTCACCGGCTTCAAGACGGCGGCACCGGCTGCGAGTGCGGCGCCGACGAAGGCGTCGACGATGTTCGGTTGGGAGACGACGAGCGAAATGGTGTACCCACGAAACCCGGTTGTCGGTTCGTTCGATTCGCGTAGCTGGATTCGATCTCCGACGCCGAGAGCGTTGTAGAAGGCTTCGGCTGCGACGAGGTCGGGTACGTCGAGGATCACGGATTGCGCGGTGGTCATCTGGGCGCTCCCTGCTGATGCGTGGATTGACGACGTGTGGTCGGAAGTGGACTTCTGTGGTGTGTTCATGTGTTTCAACGTAATTGCGGGTCCCTTGGCTGTGCTTCTCGATTTCTGATCGGTTTGCTGAGACTGCTTGCAAGGTGAAGCGCTCGAGCGGGCACTAGGTGGGCAATTTGTCGTGAATGTACTGTTCAGCCGATGTTTTCTCGATAGGCTGATGAGCGCTGATCGGACGTATCTCACGCCACCATGGAACGGGGAAACCAGTGATCGCACTGCGAGGAAAGTCGTTAGCCGCAGCAGTAGTGGTGTCCATGACGATGGCGTTGGCCGCGTGTACGTCCGCTGAATCGGCGCCCGAGGTGGGCGCGAACTACGGCTCGGACGGAACCGCCGTCGACTACCGGGAGCCGGTGAAACTGAGTAGCCGAGATGGTGTTCTCGAGGTGCGCTTGTCCGCTCATCAGGGAGTGATTCCGCTCGATACCGCTTCGGCGCCCGTGTCGAATTTTCTGCTCTTCGGGTACGAGGTCATCCGCGGTACGGCGTCGGACGGATCGACCTCGGCGAGTGACGTCTATCCGGCGCCGACTCTCCGCGTCAATCCCGGAGAGCGATTGATCATTCATTACGACAACGATTTGCAGGATCTCACGATCGAGGACTTCTACGATCCGGCATTCACACCGGCGGGCGGGGACGTGCCGATCTATCCGCCGGCGCTGACGTCGGCTCCGCTGAATCTGCACACGCACGGAGTTCACGTGAGTCCGGACGGCAATGCGGACAACGTGTTGCTCAACATTCCCGCCGGCCAGGGAAACGTGTACGACTACGCGATTCCGGGGACGATGCCGAACGGTCTCTACTGGTACCACAGTCACCGGCACACCCTCACCGCCCAGCAGACGTACATGGGCTTGGCCGGACTACTGGAAATCGGCCGGCCGGACGGGAATTTGCCTGTCGTGACGGCAAACGACGTTCCGATTCGCGATATGGCACTGCAGTACAACTTCGTATTCGACCGCAAAGGAAAGGGCCGGCAGCTCAACGACGCGAACTGGCCTCAATTCGTCAGTACGTTGACGCCACCCGCCGGTACGGAATTAGCCGACGGGACGTACCGTCCGAGCCTTGCTCCGGTGAATTTCTCGGACACCACCGAGGGTGCGCAGTATTTCACCAACTGGTACACCGGACCGTTGTCCCCGGCCAATCATCGTGGACAGAATCAATTCGTTCCAGGCAATCTGCAGAGCTTCGTGGGTGAATCGACGACTGTACCGGCCGATCCCTCACTGCCGGACAACCAACGCGATGTGCAGTACACCGTGAACGGTCAGTTCCAGCCGTCGCTGAAACTGAAGCCGGGGCAGACCGAGATCTGGGTGCTTGCCAACATCAGCGACTTTGCCTACATGCCGGTCACGTTGACGGAAACCGCAACCGGCGCCCATCCGAAGTTCGCCATCGTAGGGCAGGACGGAAACCCGTTCGACGAGGTCAGGCCATCCGTGGACGGGGACGGAACCAGGCTGGTGATTCCGCCGGCCTCGCGATACGCAATCGCAGTGACGATGCCGGAGTCCGGCGATCTGGTGCTGGAGATGCCACCGCTCGAAGGTGCGAAGCCGGTGAGCAATCCAGGCATTCTCTACACCAACAACGGTACCGACAATCCGCCCGCCGAACTCGGAACCGTCACCGTCGACCCGTCGGTGATCAGTTACGCGGACGGATTCTTCACGTTCCCGACTCAGCAGTTGATCCGTGCGACGCCAGACGAGGGTGAAGGAAAGACGACTCCCTTCGAGTTCGGACAGAAGCTCGATACCTACACCTCGTTCGTGGATACCGCAGCGATGACGCCCGACGTGACCCGCAATCTCACAGTGTCCGGTGGGTTCGGAAACGAGAAGGCCAGCAACAGCGATCCGAAGGCCTTCACCTACGAATTCGCCGACAACACTTTCCCCAACATTCCGCTGATTCAACCGCGACTGAATTCCGTTGAGGAATGGAAGATCACGAACCTCAACAACGACGAACACCCGATGCATATTCACGTCAACGACTTCCAGGTAACGGAAGTTGTGGATCCCGTCGCAGGTACCACGCGAGGGGTTCAGCCATGGGGAATCGACAACGTGAACGTGCCCGCTCCGGTGACTGACGAGAATGAGAATGCTCTCGAGCCTGCGTCAGTGACGTTGCGAACGAAGTTCACCGAGTACACCGGAACCTTTGTGATTCACTGCCACCGACTCAATCACGAGGACAACGGTTTGATGGCGACTGTCAACGTGATTCCCGAGGTATCGACATATGCCGTCGCGATACCTGGTTCGGCCGGCGTGCCCGCCAAGGTGCAGATATTCGATGCCAACGGCGACAAACTGATCACTGCTGTGACGCCCTTCCCGTCGTTCGAAGGCACCCCGAGTGTTGCGATGGCGGACGTGAACGGAGACATGGTGCTTGATCTGGTCGCTGGAACAGGTGCAGGCTCGGCTCCGGAAGTGGTGGCGTACAACGCAGTCGGCGGCGTGCCGTTCACCGACGAGTTGGCAAGATTCGCCCCCTTCGATGTGGGTTTCCGCGGTGGAGTGAACGTCGGCGGTGTCGACATCGACGGAAATGCACTGGCAGACAACATCATCGTTGCATCAGGCCCAGGGATGGAGTCGCAGGTCAAGATCTACTCCACCGACCTTCCGGCGGACAAGAGGTCCGCACCCACAGAATTCGGTTCGTTCTCGCCGTACCCGGGATCGAGTCGCGGAGTCACGTTCGCAACCGGAATGGTTGACAGTCACTCCGGTCGAGCGAGCATCGTGACAGCACCCGGTGCGGGCGAGGAGCCGTTGATCAAGACGTTCCGCTACGACCTGTACGAACCGACGGCGGTTGCGCAGGGCGACTCCGATGAACACGCAGGTCATACGGCTGGTCCGGCAACGACATCACAGTTCTTGGCATTCGATCAGGGCTACCGCGACGGGGTGTCTCTGTCGACGGGTTGGGTGGCCGGCGCCGAGGGCGGCGCAAAGTCGATAGTGGCAGGCATGCTCGGAGGAGAAGGATCAATCCGCGTCTTCTCGAGTGGATCCAGACTCGACGGTGCACCCGAGATGTACCTCGAGAGTCCAGATCACCATTCGACGGACGTGGCATTTCGGGAGGTTGCAGCTTTCGACCCGTTCACCGCTCCAGGGTCGGGTGTGGGAGTGGCCACGACGAGCACGACTACCGGCGCGGATCTCCTCGTCAGCGGCAGCAACGGAACGGGTGCCGAAGTTCGGAAATTCACTCTCGGTCGTGCCGATCCGTCTGCGACCACATTGACACCGACGCTTGTGGGAACGCTGCCGCCCTATCCCGTCGGCGGGGGAGTTCTGCCGCTCGGCGGCCGATGATCCGGTTTTGAGAGTTACTGAAAGTAGTTTCATATCAACGTGTCTCGAGCCTTCCTGTTCTCGAAGTTGTCCGTTTTGTCTCTGGTTATCGAAAGTGTGTTCGATTAAACTTTCGGTATGGACAGTCGGGAAGCGTGGCAGCTGGATGGCGAGGACCTCAAGAGTGAGGTTCTGGATCTGGTGCGCGTCCGGCACGAGTTGCAGTCGCGGATGGTGTTGCTGATCGTGGAGATGTTTTCCC
>NZ_CAURKP010000203.1:0-8636 GCF_963525155.1 uncultured Rhodococcus sp. | reverse complement strand
GTACGAAGGCGAGGGACCCGGAGCAGGAACCGCACACCCGTCCTGGCTCGCCGGGACACAACCCGTTGAATCGACATCCAAAGAGCCGAGAAACCCGCTACGGTTCGCGGGCCTCGGCGCCGGTGTGATCGCGGCGATCGTGATCGTGGGGTTGGGATTGGGCTACGGAGGAAAGGTCTTCGATTCCGAGGACGCCGGACCCGTGGCAACCGAGGTGACCACGACGGCACCGACGACCACGACTACTCCGCCGCCGACGACCACAACGACCCCGCCCCCGACGACGACGGAGGAAGCCCCTCCGGTCGTCGAGGCTCCGCCAGTCGTGCAGGACACTTACGTGCCGCCCGCGCCCGCGCCCGCGCCGCCACCGCCGGCGATCTACATCCCGGGGCTTCCGCCGATTCTGTTGCCGGTTCTCCCACCGATTCCCGGACTCTGAGGCTCGCTTTCAGCGTTTGGAGTGTCGGCCACCTGACGTGGGGCCGACCTTGACCGCGCTACCGGGCGGACGGGCGAGAATCACGGCGATGGCAGTGGTGAGTGGAACCGAAAGCGCCAGGGCTATTCCGCCGACAGCGGACCTTACGATCTCGATTGCGACGGCGTCACCGACCAGGACGTCCTGAAGTGGGCGCCCGCTGACGCTGAAGAGCAGTAGCAGTGGCAGCGCCCCACCCGCGTACGCGAGAACCAAGGTGTAGACCGTGCTGGCGATGTGATCACGTCCGACCCGCATCGCACCGCCGAAGACTTTTCGACGGGACGCATGCTTGTCGAGTTCGGCCAACTCGAATGCCGAGGATGCCTGGGTGATGGTGACGTCGTTGAGAACGCCGAGCGAGCCGATGATGAAGCCCGCCAGCAGCAGGCCGGTGATGTCTATGTGCTCGATATAGGTCTGAACATTGGTGTTCTGCTCTTCAGACAAACCGGTGAGGTGTGTCAGTTCAATGCAGAGGTAGGAGAGAACCGCGGCGAGCACCATGGCGGCAAGGGTGCCGAGCAAAGCAGAACTGGTCTTGAGTGAGACCCCGTGCGCCAGATAGAGAACCGCGTACAAGATCACCGCCCCGGCGACCAGCGCAACCGGTATCGCAGGCTTGCCGTCGAGCAGAGCGGGTAGGAGAAACCCGACGACTACGCCGAAGGCGATCACCAGGCCGACGAGTGCGCGCAGCCCTCTCCACCGTGCGACTGCGATGATGACGACGGCGAACGCGATGACGATCAACGCCAGCGGGAGCCCACGCGAATAGTCTTCGAAGGAGTACTGCGTGTTTCCGTTCGGGTCGGTCTGACGCACCAGGCGAATGTGGTCACCCACGCGAAGGTCCGGCTGACCGGCGCCCGGAATGACCTCGAGCAATGTCTTCGTTCCGGCATTCGGCCCGGATTCGATATCGACGATACTTCGCTGGCACTGGTAGGCGGAGGTAGGCGGCGGTTGCGGGGCACCGACGAATACCCTTCCGGCAGAGGAACTTCCGCAGTCACCGAGATCCTGCATCGTGACGGTGCCCGCCTCGGTTTCCACCGAGCTGCCGTCGGCATTCTGGAAGGGGAGTGGGACGGGAATGGTGTTCTTGTCCGGCCACAGTGCGACAGCTGCCGCGACGACGACCATGCCGATGACGACGAGCAACCCGATGACGACGCGTGATGCGGTGGGGCCGATCTGAATGGGGCCACCGTGGCCGTGGCCGTGACTCATCGGAAACTGAGTGTCGGACTGGGGATTTGCACCGGTGCAATGTTATCGGCTCCGAAGCGAATGGTCAGCTTCTGACGGCAGTGTCGGTGAAAGGCAGTGTCGCTGCAAGGCAGAGTCGGCGAAAACCGGTGCTACCGATGAGGGGTTGTGAAACTGGGATTGGTCGAGCTGGGTGGCGGGGAACAGGGGGGGTTGTCCCCGCCACCAACCTGGTATCCACAGGGGGGGGGAGGGATACCAGGTGCTCGCGGCACCGAAGTGCTGCTAACTAATGTACCCAATTTCAAACCGATTTGGCGCGTTGTCCAACTACCAATTTCACAACGAATCATGTACCGGTTGGACCGTTTTCACATCGGGGCAGGTCACTAAATAGTTAAAGAGTCAATCAAACCGCATGGTTTGCGAAAAATGTGACCAAGGTCGCACAAATGCCCCGCAGTTTTACGTTTACGGGGCATTTGTACAACGAATTGTTTACTCGATTTCAGCCGGATTCAGCGTGAGAATCTACTGTTTGTAACTGGTGAGGAAGTTGCCGAATCGCTCGATGGCCACGGCGAGATCTCGGGCCCACGGAAGGGTGACGATCCGAAGGTGATCGTGATTCGGCCAATTGAACCCGGTGCCTTGAACCATCAGGATCTTCTCCTGGAGAAGCAGGTCCTGAACCAATTTCTCGTCGTCGTGGATCTCGTAGACGTTCGGATCCAGACGAGGGAACGCGTAGAGCGCGCCGCGAGGCTTCACACACGAAACGCCCGGAATCATGTTCAATCGCTCCCAAGCGACGTCGCGCTGCTCGAGCAGGCGGCCGCCGGGCAGGATCAGGTCTTCGATGCTCTGGTGACCGCCGAGGGCGACCTGAATGGCGTGCTGTCCGGGGACGTTGGGGCACAGACGGGTCGACGCCAAGAGATCGAGTCCCTCGAGGAAGCCGGCCGCGTGATCCTTCGGGCCCGTGATCGCCACCCAGCCGGAGCGGTAGCCGGCGACGCGGTAGGCCTTCGAGAGGCCGTTGAACGTCAGGCACAGCAGATCAGGGGCAAGTGTTGCCAGCGAGATGTGCTTGGCGTCGTCGTAGAGGATCTTGTCGTAGATCTCGTCGGCGAGCAGCAGAAGCTGATGCTTGCGTGCCAGATCGACCAACTGCTGCAGAACCTCCATCGAGTACACCGCACCCGTGGGGTTGTTCGGGTTGATGACGAGGAGAGCCTTGGTCTTGTCGGTGATCTTGGATTCGATATCGGCGATATCGGGATTCCAGTCGTTGGCCTCGTCGCAGAGATAGTGGACGGGCGTGCCTCCGGACAAGCTCGTCATCGCAGTCCACAGAGGGTAGTCCGGTGCTGGGATCAGAACCTCGTCGCCGTTGTTGAGGAGGGCCTGCATGGTCATCGTGATCAGCTCGGAAACACCGTTGCCGAGGTAGATGTCGTCGACGTCGAGCTCGGGGAAGCCGGGAACCAGCTCGTAACGCGTCACGATTGCGCGCCGCGCCGACAGAATGCCCTTCGACTCCGAATAGCCCTGTGCATAGGGCAGGGCGGCGATCATGTCCCGCATGATCACATCGGGGGCGTCGAATCCGAACGGTGCCGGGTTGCCGATGTTGAGCTTGAGGATCCGGTGTCCTTCCGCCTCCAACCGGGCGGCATGCGCGTGCACCGGTCCACGGATTTCGTACAGGACGTTCTGGAGCTTCGACGACTGCTCCAGCTCGCGCTGCGGCTGACGGTGGCGGACGGGTTCTGGTGTGCTCACGAGTTACATGATTCCACCACTGTGCAAGTGCATTGTCGGGGACCGTGTCGCACGCCCCGTTGGCTATTGTCGAGCGATGACCCCCAGCGAGCAGATTGCAGCCCCGTACGGATCGTGGACTTCTCCGATCGGAGCAGCTGATCTGGCTGCAGGTGGGCATCCTGTCGAGGGTGGACGATACGTCGGTGACGAGATCTGGTGGGCTGAACTTCGTCCGACCGAGGGTGGTCGGACCTCGATCCGTCGATCTGGTCTCGACAACCAACCCGTCGACATCCTCCCCGCGCCGTGGAACGCGCGTACCAGGGTTCACGAGTACGGCGGTGGCGCCTGGACGGTCACCGAGTCCGGAAAACTGGTCTTCAGTGAATTCTCCGATCAGCGGGTGTACATCCTCGAAGGAGTCACTCCACGGGCTCTGACGCCCGAACCGGCGTCGCCGGCCGCATTGCGATACGCAGACCTGCAGATCGTGAACGGCGAGGTGTGGGCGGTTCGGGAAGCGCACGCGGAGGACGGGGCGATCACTCGCGATATCTGCGCGATTCCGCTGGACGGTTCCGGCAACATCCGCTCGATCGTCGGCGGCTCGGACTTCCTCTCGTCACCGAGGCTCTCGCCGAGTGGAACCAAGATCGCCTGGATCGCATGGAACCATCCGCAAATGCCCTGGGACGGTACCGAACTGAGGGTAGCTCCACTCGTCGACGGCGTCGCTCAGGCGTATTCCGTGCTGATCGGCGGACTTGAAGAGTCCGTCCTGCAGCCGGAGTGGATCACCGACGACGAACTCTACGCAATCAGCGATCGCAGCGGCTGGTGGAACATCTATCGCGTCGGCGGCAAGATCAGCCCGATTTGCCCGGTGAACGCGGATTTCGGTGGCCCGCAGTGGCGCTTCGGTGGGCGCTGGTTCGTCGAACTCGGCAACGGGCACCTTCTCACCGCACGCACCGTCGGAACCGACACGCTGGCGGTACTCGACCCGGCGTCGGGGGAACTGCGCGACATCGCGACCCCGGGTGTCACCAGCATCGGCCTCATGCAGGTTCGCGGCGATCGGTTACTGCTCATCTCGGGAGGCGCGAAACTGGCGGGCGCGCTACGTGAACTGGACCTCGGTACCGGCGAACTCACCGAAATCCGTTCGTCGGTAGAAGAATTGCCCGAGTCTGCCTACCTTCCGGAAGCGCGAGCCGTCGTGGCTCACGGACACGGGCGAGAAGTTCACGCCGTTGCGTATCCGCCGCGCAGTCCGCGATACAAAGGGCTCGACGATGAACGACCGCCGTATGTCGCGTTTGTTCACGGTGGGCCGACGGCGCACGTCGCACCGGCCCTCAACCTCGTCTACGCCTTCTTCACCAGCCGCGGAATCGGCGTCGTCGACGTGAACTACGGCGGGTCGACCGGTTACGGACGTGAGTACCGTAATCGATTGCGTGGTCAGTGGGGTGTCGTCGACGTGCAGGACGTCGTCACCGCCGTCAACGGGTTGGCCGAGCAGGGGCTTGCCGATCCGGCCCGCCTTGCCATCGAAGGCGGATCCGCCGGTGGTTGGACCGTTCTGGCCGCACTGACGACGTCCGACGTGTTCGCTTGTGGTGCTTCCTATTTCGGCGTGGCCGAACTGGACCTGTTCGTGCAGGAAACTCACGATTTCGAATCGCGTTACGTCGACGGTTTGATCGGCCCGCTGCCGGAATCTGCCGACCTGTACGCGGAACGTGCTCCACTCAACAACGTCGACGGGTTGAACTGCCCGGTGTTGCTTCTCCAGGGTCTCGACGATCCGATCGTGCCACCCTCGCAGGCGGAGCGATTCCGGGATGCTCTGGTGGCCAAGGGCATTCCGCACGCGTACCTGGCCTACGAGGGTGAATCTCACGGATTCCGCAAGCAGTCGACCATCATCAGCTCACGCAACGCCGAGCTGTCCTTCTACGGGCAGGTGCTCGGATTCACTCCACCCGGCATTCCGACGCTCGAGCTGTGGAAGCCTGCGATCAGTAGCTGACGGCCCCGTGGCTGCGCGCGAAGGCCGCCAGGATCCGACTTGCCACCAGTGACGGGGTCGACAGGTCGGCCCACGTCCACCTCGCGACCTCCCACCCTGCGTCACGGAGTCGGTCTTCGCGGAGCTTCTCGTTCCAGAGCGCGTCCTCGGGGCTGCGACCGGCGGGCACCAGTCGGCCGTACTTGATGCGGCCGTCGAACTCTCCGATGGTGCGCTGCTCACGCCACAGGAAGTCGACGCGGCCGGCGAACCCTCGAGCGTCGTGGATGTCGACCTGGGGTTCGGGGAGCGGTAAGTGTTCGTGCAGGAACAATGCGAGGCTCCGTGATTCACCGACGCTTTCGATGCGGGAGTCCATCGCGGTGAGCGCGTGGAGCGCATGTCGATGGCGCGGATGGTTCGGGCTGAGTGCCAGCGAGGCTGCAACCGCGTCCTTGGTCAACCTTGAACGGTGCAACGCTGAATTGCCCACGACGAGAGCCTGTTCGAAAGTGAGTGTCCTCGCGAGATCCGCAACAGTTCGTGCCGGAGTCGTGACGCGCAGCCCATCGACTTCGGTGATCTCGTTGTCCGCCAGCCATGTCGAGTGCACGTGACGTCGAGCGGACTTTCGGCCACCACCTCGCCGGTTCCGGGACAGGTGAACGACCTCGAGCGGAGTGTTCCAGAGTTCGAAACCGTGCAGAACCGCAGCCGAGACGTGGCTGACAGTGGCACAGGGTGAAGCGGCGCAGGCCACGGCCTCTGCCCGCAATCGATGTCGTCCGTATGCGTCGAGGCGGGACAGGTGGCCGCTGTCCACGTACGCACCACGATGGATTCTGGCCCAGGTTCCACTAGCGCAGGCCTGTCGGATCTCGGCATCGGTGCGACCGATCGACAGTTGGTCCGGCCTGCGGATGATATGTGTCTGTTCCCCCATGTCGATCGATCTTGCTGCGCCCGGCGATGGAAAGGAAGCCGTGACCCCGGGGGTGTGGATAGCCGTGAGTGAACACCACTTGTCCACAGTTCGAACCGGTTTCGCGTCGCTGGAGAGGGTGTTCGGTATGGGGAAACGGTGGCAGGTTCCCGGTGTCGCGCTCTAGGAAACCCTTGCGTCCGGATCGTTCGCGTGCCAGGCTGTTCAACTATGACTACAGGAAAGGCGGACACCGCCACCGTCTCGTGAGCGCCGCACCGATTCGCTCGTCGGCATCACATCGAGCGACATTGCCCGAGAACTTCAATCTCTTCGATGAAGACAGTCTGGCCCTGGAAAAGATCCGCGACGTGTGGCTCGAACGCGGATTGTGTACTCGTCCTGCTGATCGAAACACCGCAGAAGCCTCTGTCGCGCAACTGTATCGACGCTCCGGGCTCCCGAAACCGGAGTTCGTCTGGGTCCCGTCGCCGTCTGCTGGTTCGGACCTGATCGTCACCGAAGGACTGTCGACCAAGATGTCATTGGACGGCACCGGCCTCGACTGCGCTTCCGGGTATATCGCGAGCATGTTTGCGGCTTCGCGCCGACGCATGGACGCGCGAATCGAATGTCGGAGAACTGGCTGGCAGATGGAACGCCGGCAGGGGGAGCGCCTGATCAGGGCGTCCATTTGGGAATCGTTGCACACCACGCTGTTCGACGGCGTCGCAGCTGCGATACGAACGATGTTGACCCCGGTGGCCGGGGAAGTGACCTGGTACGGGCAGCAGGACGCACATCGAATCGCGTACTACGACACATGCCATCGATTCGGTCTTGCGACCTTCCGCTCGGAAGACCGTGAACTCCTCGACGTGCAGACCGCACTGGCTGACTCGACCGGGTGGTGGTGGGCGTTCGACGACGCGTGCATCATGGCGGAACGACCCACCGCCTTACATGCCGAACCGATTCCGGGCAGCGCGCAGGGGGCACGGCGCTTGCATCATTCTGATTCCCCCGCAATCGAATTCGTAGACGGTACAAAGGCGTTCGTTCTGCACGGAGCGATCGTTCCAGACTGGGTGGTGCTCGACCCCACCGCCGAACGCATCGCACACGAGCGCAATGTAGAGATCCGTCGATGTGCAATCGAGCGGATCGGGTGGGATTCCTACATCGAGCTGGCGGGCCTGACACTGGTCGACCAAACCGACGATCCCGGTAACGCCGGTTGCCTGCTGCAGCTCTACGCGTCGCCGGAGGGCTGGGGTCGAAGTGGACGGATTCTCCTCGCGGTCAACGGTTCTCTCGAACGCGACGGGCATCGGCGTCGATACGGCCTTCACGTACCCGGATGGTTTACCTCCGCTTTGGATGCCGCCGGATGGACTTACGGCATCACCGGTACCGACTATTCCCGTCTCGTTCGTCGAACCTGAATCTCGAACCCTCAATCCTCGAACCCTCAATCCTCAAACCCTGGGTGATACTTATGAACTCGAACATGACCTTGTCCGCTCTCACCACCCTCACCGGCCTCGATGTCTTCGACTACCTGGACCAGGAAGTGTCCATTCCTGTGATCGACGGACTCCAGGCGCAAGGCGATCTCATCGTGATCCCGTTTTCGCTGCTCGCAAATATCGTGGCGCCTCTGCCATGGACACGCTCTGTGAGAGTGCCGCTCTCCGGCGTGGAACTGCTGCGAAGTGCGGCGGGAGGGAACCCCCACAGTCTGGTTGCAGACGAAGGGGAGTGCACGTGGTCGACGCCGGTGAAAGATGCTCGGGGCCTTGCACTCGGCGTGCTCGACACCCGGGTGACCGCGTACCTCATCCACCCGGAGCACGGCGCGACCGGTATCGCTCCGGGGCGATACGTCATCGGCCGGCAGCAGGAAAGGGGCGTCGGGCGTGCGCGCGGTGCGGTGATGCTTGTCGCCGACTGACACGCCGGCCTCGAGTTGGCGGGGAGTGGGCACCACTTGCATAGGGCGAGCACCGGTTTCCGTGTGCTGGACGGTGTGTTGGGTCGAGGGAAAGGGTGCTCGGTCGGCAAAGGCTCCCGCACAAACACGAATGCCCTCACCGTGACGGTGAGGGCATTCGCGTGTGGTGCGCTTACTTCTTGCGGCCAGGAGCCTTCGCGCCGGCCTTGAATCCGAGTCCGCCTGCCTTGGGGGCGGGCGGCGCGGCAGCAGGCGCCGGAGCTTCCGCGGGTGCGGACGCCTCAGC
>NZ_CAURKP010000202.1:0-8643 GCF_963525155.1 uncultured Rhodococcus sp. | reverse complement strand
GGGTTGGCGCGGCCATTGCACCGGGAAGCCAGAAGTGCAGGGGCACGATTGCCGATTTGGAGAGCGCACCGATCAGGATCAGGACGATCGCGACGGACGGGAGCCACCCCGTCGGCGGGTTCGCGACCAGTTCGGACAGGTTGTAGCTGCCGCCGACCTGGCCGAGGATGATCATGCCGACCAACATCGCCAGACCACCCGCGGTGGTGACCAGCAGTGCCTGGGTCGCGGCGCGGCGGCTGGTGGCGCGTTCGGCGTAGTGACCCACGAGCAGGAACGACAGGACCGTTGTCAGTTCCCAGAACACGTAGAGAAGCAGCATGTTGTCGCTGGTCACTAGCCCGAACATGGCACCCGCGAAGGCGACCATCTCGGCGGCGAAGATACCGAGTCGAGGTTCGTCGTCGGTGAAATAGCGGGCGCAGTAGACCAGGATGAGCGTGCCGACACCCAGGACGAGCACGGCCATGATGGCCGAAAGCGCGTCGAACCTGAAGTCGATGTCCATCGACAGCCCTGGAACCCAGGTGATGTGCAGCGTCTCGACGGTGCCCCATTTGTCGATGACCCAGCCGAGGCCGGCGAGGGGGACTATCGCGAGGGGGAAGAAGCCGTTTCGCCCTAACCTGCGCACCACAAGCGGAGCCAAGAGGGCGGCAACGGCATGGGCAAGCAAGATAGCGAGCAAAAGGCACTCCGTCGTGTTGTCAGCGGGCGGCGGGGTGTCCGAACAAAATCGAACCTATCGGATTAACGAGACAATTCACCTTGTCGGAGAGGTTGTCTTTGCGTACATATTACCGGGCGTGGCAGTTTCGATGTGCAGCGAGTCGATTCGGACATCATCGGCACTCGCTGATACACGTAGGTTGGACGACGTGAATTCGTCGACACCCACCACGATCATCCGTACCGCTGCCCTTGCACACATTCGTGACCGCAAGCTGATCCAGACCCGCTCCGTGGGCAAGACCGCGTTCTACATGGCCGGCGGAAAGATCGACCCGGGGGAGACGCCCGAGCAGGCACTGCACCGCGAAATTCGGGAGGAACTCGACGTCGATCTGGTCGACGGGACGGTCACGTTCCTTGACGTCTTCGAGGCTCACGCTTTCGGACATTCCGCGGACACGGGCCTGCACATGAGTTGCTATCTGGCGGAGATGGCCGGAGACCCGCACCCGACCAGCGAGATCGCCGAGTTCCGCTACTTCACGCTCGCCGAGTACGCAGCGATGGACGAGGTGGCGCCCGGATCACTCAAAGTGTTCCATCGCCTGGCGTCGATGGATCTGATCGACTGATCGGCGGAGGAACGGATCGATTGATCCGCCCCAATCGGAGACTCACGTAGGCGCAGACGGCCACGATGATCAACGCCACGGCGTCGAGTATCAGAATGTCGGTCGAGATTTCGAACGGGCCGACCGTCGTGATGCCGTTGAAGGGCTTGTTCTCGTCGAGCGGCGTGTACGCCGTCCATCCGTAGTCGAACTGCGGATAGACGAGCAGGGCCAGCGCCGTCGGGCCGAAGATGACACCGAGTCCGACGAGTGCTCGCGACGCTCCGGTCCGCGGTGGCTCTCGGTACATCGCGCTGGCGATCGCGTATGTGACGACCGCAGCGGTGAAGGCGACAAGAAGATCGCTGATCGTGAGAACGTCACCGATCTTCGGCGACGGCGACGTGGCGTAGCTGACGATCCCGGCGACCGTGACCGTCAGGAGCAATCCGTAGCCGACGACTCGCGAGGGAGCGATCGCGCCGATCGCTGCCGCGGCGACGATGACGAGTCCGATCACGACGGCGGTGGAGGCGGGGGTTTTCGACCATTCCATGGCTTCGGTTGCGGGACGGTTCGCCGAGACCGCCGCCAGAGTTGCGACGGCAGCGGTACACATCAGCAGGATTCGACTGCCGTCGCCCAGCACCCGCGCGCAGATCACCGTGATCACCAGCGCGACGAGTAGTAGAGGCACCGCCGCCGTGACGGTGGTGATCTCGAACCACCAATTCGCAGCGACCCCGAAGAGAGTGAGCACCGCCGCGATAGTCACCGGTCGAACGGCCATCCGTTCCTTGGGGTGGTCCTTGTCGAAGTCGTGGAACCAGAACGCGGCGACGCAGGCGGCGGCCAAAGCGAGCGCGAGCAGTGTTGCCCCCAACACTGGTGGTTGAAACTGGTTGGTGTTGTCGGCGATGTAGTCCGCGTACCGCCGAGGAATAGCGTCTTCGTCGAGGAGTGAATCCGAGACATGCACGGCAACAATCGTTCCCGCGACGGAAGCGGCTCGGACCCGGGGAGCGGCAGCAACCGTGACCGCGCCGACAGCGACTCCCGCACCCACGGGTGAGAGTGCCTCGAAGTTGTGATCGTAGAGCCCGGGCAGTTCGAGTAGGAGTCCACCGAAGACCGTCATGGCCGCGGTCCGCAACCGGCAGCGGGCCATCATCGCGGCTGTCCCGACCGCGACGACAGCCAGAACGCCGGCGCCGATCGTCGAGATCGACCAGAACCTGTCGCCCGTCGAAATCGACGTCGACTGGCTGTTCACGAACGGTGCCAAGGCGACGACGGTGACGACGAATGCCGTCACACCACTCAGCGCGACGAGCAGCGTCCTGCGGGCGATGGGCACTGCTCCAAAATAGTCAATCCGGTACCAGTTGCACCGCAATAGCAGGTCTCAGTCCGGTGACGGTGTGTCAGTCGACTGGCTCCGGTTCGATCCGAGATTCCGTGGTGTCGACGGGTGGATGGGACCGTCGGAGGATCGCTGCACCGCAGAAGCCGATGATCAAGGCGAAGAGGATTGCAGCGCCGACGGTCTGAGGGGTGACGTAGTCGATGGTGATGCCTATTCCGCGTCCGAATAGTCCTCCGTTGGCGCTGACGTGCGCCGGGATGGGAAGTTCCATCAATCGCTGAATGTCTGCCGCTGTCAACTCTGGCGGCGCGGTGAGCTGATCGGTGAGAATGGCGATCGACGAGAAGGTCATTGCGGCAAAGGGAATGGCGAGTCCGAGTGTGGCGTCGACCAGGCTGCCGGGAGCCAGGGCACCGAACAGCAATCCGGCGGCGAGACCCAGCGAGGCGATCTTCAGTGCGATTGACCAGACACCGTGCGCGGAGTCGAAGGGCAGTAGTTCTGACAGCGGTACCGCAACGAGAACGGCGATGGGAACGAGGTTTGGCACCTGCTTGTGCAGTCGCAATCCGACGGCGACCGGCAGGGCTGCGAAAAGCACCAGTACCCAGGGGGACTTCAGTGGACCCCAGTGACCGGAACCCTTCGCGATGTCGACGAACAGCGGAGCCGACGCAGCGGCCAGAGCGGTTGCGGCCCAGAGGAACTTGCCACCAGCACCGGAGGTGTCGCCGAGACGGTAGGCGGCGATCCATGTCAACGCGAGCGCAGCGCCCGCTGCCAAGACCATGACGATCCAGGCAGTTGCCTCGGACGCGTACTGCTGGCGATCGATCACGGCGCCGAGCACTCGATGCCCGATCGCCAGCGCGGCGATCACCACGAGCGCGATGCGGATTTCGCCCGCGTCGGGCTTGCGGATCCGGAAGCCGGATTGCGCGGTCACTGCACAGGCGATTGCTGCTGCGGCCGTGGCGCCGATCAGCCACCACGACGGCTCACCTACCGAAGACGTACTCATCCGGCCCGTCCCGCCGGCGAACGTGCGAACCGTGAGGAAGGCGGCAAGCACGCCGAGGAGGGTGGCGTTCTTCGTGGCGGTGCGATCCCAACTGACGGCAACCACACAACCCAGAATCGCACCGGCTGCAACACTTTTGACGATGATCACGGCGATCAGCAGGTCCAGTGACGCAACCTCGGGCACGACTGCCCGAATGATCGCGATGACGGCGACCCCGACGGTGATCGCGATCCAGGCTGCCCGACGGGAGCCGCGACGCTGTGAGAGTGCGCAGGCAAGCACGGCAACCACGGCGCCGAGCCCGACAGCGGTGGGTCCACTGCTGATCCAGCGATCTACTTCCGACGGAGAGGCCACGATGGCCCAGTCGCGAAGAACGGGATTGGTCAGGGCCAGCGCCGCGAGTATCCCGGACAGGAGCGCAGCGACGGTGGTGAGGATCGCTCGAGGATCGAGTGGCATCGGGCCAACCTATCGCGGCGCCGCGACATCGGTCGTGGGCGGCGTGAGTGCCGGAAACCAGATGTCGGTGAGAACGTCTGCTGCGACGTCCGCACCCGCGGTGATCGCGCCCTGTTCCGCCCAGCGAATGAAGAAGCGCTCGACTTGTGTCAGCAGGAGTTCGACCCGGAGTTTCGCCTCGTCGTGTCGGCTCTGCGGCCAGCGTGCCAGGTACGACGGCATCGCGTTGGGCAGTGCGGAGATGCCTTCGCGGGCCAGTGTGCGGAACTCGGGTTCGAGGACCATGGCCTCGTCCCACGCCCGCATCATGTGGTGGTGATCGCGGCACCAGTCGAGAGCGCGGTTGATCCAGCCGGCGAATTCTTCGCGCGAACCGGAATCGAGTACGTGGTCGAGATCCTGGAATATGGCGAGGGTGCTGGATACGACGGTGTTCGAGCCGAGCGCCTTGAGGATGTCGATCTTTCCGGGAAAGTGCAGGTAGAAGGTGGCTCGGCTGCAACCGACCCGGCCGGCGATGTCCTCGACGGTGACAGCCGCGTATCCGCGTTCGGTGAAGAGCGCGCCGGCGGCATCCACGAGGTCTGCGCGGGTTCGCTGCTTCTGCTTCTCTCGCAGCGTCAGTCTGCCGGAGGTATCTGTCATTACCAGGATCCTAGTGCCGCGGGGGCTCTCACGGGTCAGTTGCACGAGACTCTCCGTCTTTCACTTGACAGTCCGTTAGTGAAAGCTACTCTGTGGTGTAGCGCACATTCGACCGATCAGAGGACGCCATGACCATCTCGGACACAACACGCACGCCTGACCTGCCGGCCGGATTCGACGTCACCGATCCTGCTGTCCTCGGGGAGCGGATCCCTTTCGAGGAATTCGCCGAACTGCGTCGCAACGCACCCGTGTGGTGGTGTGAGCAGCCGCCGACGGTCGGTGGATTCCAGGACGAGGGCTACTGGGTGGTCTCGCGTCACGCTGACGTCAAAGAGGTCAGCCAGCGCAGCGATGTGTTCTCGAGCTGGGAGAACACCGCGATCGCGCGTTTCGCCGACGACATGCCACGTGAGGCCGTCGAGATGCTCCGGCATCTTCTGCTCAACAAGGATGCACCGGAGCACACCAAGCTCCGCAAGCTGATTTCGAAGCTGTTCACGCCTCGCGCGATCAACGGCATGCGCGACGAATTGGACCGTCGTGCACGGAGCATCGTCGACACCGCTGTGAGCGAAGGCCCGGGCGACTTCGTGAAGCAGGTTGCCAGCGAGCTGCCGCTCCAAGCGATCGCGGATCTGATCGGTGTACCGCAGGACGATCGGGACAAGCTGTTCAAGTGGTCCAACGAGATGATGGGCTACGACGACCCGGAATACCAGGGTGATCCGGCAGTCGCGTCCACCGAGGTCCTCGGATACGCGTACCAAATGGCAGACGCACGTCGTACCTGCCCGGCAGACGACATCGTCACCACTCTGGTCCAGGCCGACATCGACGGCGACTCCTTGAGCCCGGAGGAGTTCGGGTTCTTCGTGCTCATCCTGGCGGTCGCAGGGAACGAGACCACCCGCAACGCCATCACGCACGGAATGATCGCGTTCCTGGACAACCCCGAGCAGTGGGAGCTGTACAAGAAGGAACGTCCCAAGACGACGGCCGACGAGATCGTCCGTTGGGCGACACCCGTCACCGCCTTCCAGCGCACCGCGCTCGAGGACACGGAATTGGCAGGAGTGTCGATCAAGAAGGGGCAGCGCGTGGTGATGCTGTACAGCTCCGCGAACTTCGACGAGGACGTCTTCGAGAACCCGATGACGTTCGACATCACTCGTAACCCCAATCCGCACTTGGGCTTCGGCGGAACGGGCGCGCACTTCTGCATCGGTGCCAACCTCGCTCGTATGGAGATCGACTTGATGTTCAACGCGATCGCCGACAACGTCCCGGACATCACCAAGATCGGTGATCCGCGCCGTCTGCGCTCGGGTTGGATCAACGGCATCAAGGAGTTCCAGGTCGATTACAAGAGCACAGGCTGCCCGGTCGCTCACTAGAGTCGGTAGGTGAGAGGTACACCCCACGATCTCGAGGAGCCACCGCATGACTTCGATCAACGACAAGGCAACTGCTCTATTGGCGTTGCACCAGCCAGGTAATCCGGTCATTCTCCCGACGGTGTGGGACGCGTGGTCAGCGAATCTTGCGGTGGCTGCCGATTTTGCAGCCCTGACGGTGGGCAGCCACCCGGTTTCCGATTCCATCGGCAAGCCGGACAACGAGGGCATCACCTTCGACGAACTTCTGCACCGGATCAAGCAGATCACCGGTGCGGTCGACGCCCCGATCTCGGTGGACATCGAGGGTGGTTACGGGCTCGAGCCGGCAGTTCTCATCGACGGGTTGATCGATGCCGGCGCTGTCGGACTCAACATCGAGGACACCGTTCACAGTGAAGGCGGACGCTTGCGCGAGGCGCAGGAGCACGCCGACTTCGTCGGTGGGCTTCGTCAGGCCGCCGACGCAGCCGGAGTTCACGTTGTCGTCAACGCGCGCACCGACCTGTTCGTGAAGCAGGTCGGTGACGAGTCCGATCGCGTCGATCGCGCCATCGCACGCCTCAAGCTGGCGGCCGACGCCGGCGCCGACGTTCTCTACCCCGTCGGGCGCCATGACGACGCGACCCAGCGCCGCCTGACGTCCGAGCTCCCACTTCCGATCAATGCGATCGGAATCCCGGATCAGGACGACCCGGCAAGTTTCGGTCCGCTCGGAGTGGCACGTGTGAGCTTCGGTCCGTTCTTCCAGATGGCATTGGCCAACCGTGCGAACGAGATCTTGGGACGCTGGAAGTAAGAATGCAGACACTGATGTCGCCCGGCCCGCTTCTCGACGATCGCGGACATTTGGTCGAGACGGGTTGGGCCCCATCGGAGATTCGCAAGTATCGACGCTCTGCGATCACCGCTCCCAAGTTCCGGATCAAGGAGTGGGACTACTACTGCGTTCTCACTGCGGATTACGGCATCGCGTTGACCGTCGCCGACAACGGGTACATGGGCTTGCTCGGAGTCTCCTGGCTCGATTTCCGAACACCGCACGAGATCACCGAAAACGTGATGCTGCCGTTCCCGATGGGAAGGCTCGGTCTGCCCGAAAGCGCCGACGACGGTGATGTGGTGGTGTCGAAAGGTAAAGCTCGCTTCGAGTTTCGCCATGTGGACGGTGGGCGCCACCTGATCGTCGACTACCCGGCTTTCGACGGTGGACGAGGTCTTCATGCCGATTTGTTCCTGGCGAGTCCTGCCGATGACCGGATGGTGATCGCCACACCGTTTCCGAAGGCGTCCCGTTCGTTTTACTACAACCAGAAGATCAACTGCCTGCCCGCTGCCGGGACCGTGCGAATCGGGATCGACGACTTCACATTTCGCTCGGAAGACTCGTTCGGCGTTCTCGATTGGGGCAGGGGAGTCTGGACTTACGACAACACCTGGTACTGGGGTTCTGCATCCGGACTGGTGAACGGCGAGCGGTTCGGATTCAACATCGGGTACGGCTTCGGCGACACTACGGCGGCCAGCGAGAACATCGTGTTTGTCGGAGGGCGGGCACACAAACTGGACAGGATCGACTTCGGCATCCCGCAGGGAACGTACGACGGCGCTCCGTGGAACTTCTCGAGCAACGATGGTCGCTTCGAGATGACTTTCGAGCCGATCATCGACCGTGCCGCGACTTTCGACGTCGGGGTGCTGCGTTCGATTCAGCATCAGGTGTTCGGAAAGTTCTCCGGCACAGTAATCCTCGACGACGGTACCTCCGTGGTGGTTCGAGATCTCCTCGGATTTGCCGAGGAGGTTCGGAACCGCTGGTAGGCCGTACGTCTCCGCGAAGATGACGGAACGCAGCATGAGCACCGGGGCATGATCGTGCCCCGGTGCTCGCGTCTCGAGTTGTTTCACTTCAGGCTGCTGTCGGTGGGCTGTTCCCGCCGATCGGCTGTTGATACGGGTCGATCGACATCGGTGGATAGAACACTGTTTTTCGGTCGGGGCCGATCTCCACCCGCCATTCGGTGTGGTGCAGCGTCCGGTGGTGATGACCACACAACAGAATCAGGTTGTCGAGATCTTTTGGGCCGCCATCGTTCCAGTGAACGATATGGTGAGCATCGCACCACCCCGATGGTGTCCCGCACCCCGGGAACGCGCACCCACCATCACGAACCGCAAGAGCCCGCCGCTGCGGAACCGTCGCTGTTCTCGCTTCCTTACCGCAGTCGAGCGGAACACCATTCTCATCCAACAAGATTCGGGTAACGGTGCAGTCGCATGCCAACATCCGGGCCGTATCGATACTGATCGGACCTACCCAATCCGTCCACGCAAACCCCAACTCCTCAGTGGACGGCAGGAGGTCTTTCAAGGCTCTAAGGTCCGTCATGTCTTTCGCGGACGCGGTAACGGTGATGTGCGGTTTCACTCCGCCTTCGATCGGACCCAACCCCGCCCGCTCGTACC